>DATKHW010000184.1:0-13429 GCA_035546275.1 Gemmataceae bacterium | reverse complement strand
TACCCTCTGTCCTCGCCTGTTCCTTTCGCTCCCCCCATCGGGTATGCTTCCAGTATCGTGGCAATTGTTTCGAGGGATATCCGATGGCGACCGCAACCGTTAAGGAGGAGGCGCGCCGGCTGGTCGAGCGCCTGCCGGACGACGCCACCTGGGAAGACCTGCAATACCAGATCTATTTCCGCCAGGCCGTCGAGGCCGGGCTGAAGGACTCGCGGGAGGGCCGCATTGTGCCGCTCGAAGAAGCCCGGCGGCGGTTCGGGCTGGCCGCGCCATGACCGTAAACTGGACCGAGTCGGCGCTGGCCGACCTGCGCGCCATCGAGGCGTACATCACCCGGCACTCGGCGCAGTACGGCCGCAGCTTGGTCGAGCGCATCTTCGCGCGCACCGAGCAGCTGGCGGACTTCCCTCAGCTCGGGGCCGTGGTCCCTGAATACGAGGATGAGTCGCTGCGGGAGCTGCTGGAGAGGCCCTACCGGATCGTGTACCGCGTCCTACCGGATCGGGTGGATGTGGCGGCCGTGGTCCATGGCGCCCGCCGGATGCCGCCTGGCCTGTGAGGGCCGGTCCCGACGATCCAGCTCAACTGGCTGCAGCCGCATGAGGGGAACATCGTGGATTTCCTGTTCCGGGCGCGGGCGTTTCAGTTTGAGGGGCCGCTGCCCGGATGACTGCTGTTGCCGGTCCAGCAGGCGCCGCGCGTCAGAATTTGCTAGCCGGCCGGTGGGTGATCGGTAGGATTACCAGGCGCGGCGCTGCGTAGTCAGTCATTCGACCTCTAATCGAGGGCGGCGGTGAACCTACCGGCATGGGAGTTGCCTGGGTTCGACATCCTCGCCGAGGTCGGGCGGGGTACGACCGGCCTTGTGTACCGGGCGAAGGACGTGCGCCTGAACCGCGTCGTGGCATTGAAGGTGCTTGATCTCGGCCCGGCGGCGGAACGCGCTATGCGCGTCGCGCGTTTCCAACGGGAAGCCCAGGTGGTGGCCAGCCTGACCTGGAAGCCGGACCCTACCATCCCGGCGCTGCACGCGGTAATGGAACACCGGGGCCAGCCCCACTACATCCGGGACTTCGTGGAAGGCAAGACCCTGGAGCAGTGCGCGGCCGTGGGCTCGTTCAAACTGGCCGAAGGAATTAGAGTCCTCGAAGCGGTTGCTCGCGCGGTGGCCCGGGTGCACGCGCGGGGCGTCGCCCACCGGAACCTGCATCCATCGAATGTCCTGGTGGCCGCGGACGGGGCGGCGAAACTGATCGGGTTTGGGCGGGTCGGTCCCCTGGCGGAATCGGAGTTGATTACTCCCGGCGCGGCCGGCACGCCCGCCGAAATCGACGTACACGCCCTGCAAGGAATGTTGAATTGGCTGTCGTCGGCCCTCGGGCAACCCCTGCCGAGTCACGTAGAGCCAGCTGTCCGGCCCGGCGCGGCCTCGAGTGCAGCAGAGTTAGCAGTGATGCTTGGGAGCATCCTCGAATAGCGGCGTGCGGGTGCCATGCTTTCGCGGCCCCGTGAACTCCGGAACTCGAAATCAGACCCCCGCAGGGCCGCGAAAGCATAGCACCCCAAGCGAGTACACCCGGCCGCTCGTGGTGCAAGATTCTGCATCATGATGCAATAAACTTCGGTGATGCAAAGTCTATAAGTGCAGGCGGGCCGCCTGCACTGCGACCGCTCGAAGAGTCGCTTCCCGGCGGAACGCCCGGTGTGATACAATAATAGCCTCTCCCCGCTGCGGGTCGCGCGATCCGCGGCAGAACGCCCCGCCGGCTGGTTTGGTTCCCGATCCGCTGGGATCTGTTCATGCAGGCAAGCTCCCCCCCCACCGTCGGCGCCTTGCGGTCCGGCCATCCCGCACCGACCCTGTCCTCGCTGGACTACCACCCCACCACGCGCGTCGTGTTCGGCGCCGGCGCCCTCTCCCGGTTGGGGGAACTGGCGCGCGAGCTGGGCGCGACGCGGCCGTTCCTCGTCACCGATCCCGGCCTGTGGGCGGCCGGCCATCCGCAGCGCGCCGCCGCCTCGCTGCGCGCGGCCGGGCTGGACGTCGTCGTCTTCGACCGCGTCGACGAGAACCCGGACACCCGAACCGTCGCCGTCGCGCTGGAAGCCGCCCGCGCCGGCCGCATCGACCTGATCGTCGCCGTCGGCGGCGGCAGCTCGATGGACTGCGCCAAGGGCGTCAACTTCGTGCTGACCAACGGCGGCTCGATGACCGATTACAAGGGATTCGGCAAGGCGACGAAGCCGATGCTGCCGTCGATCGGCGTGCCGACCACGGCCGGCACCGGAAGCGAGGGCCAGTCGTTCGCCCTGATCGCCGACGAGAAAACCCATCTCAAAATGGCGTGCGGCGACCGCAAGGCCGCCTTCCGCGTCGCCATTCTGGACCCGGAAGTCACCGTGTCGCAGCCGCGCAGAGTGACGGCCGTCACCGGCATTGACGCCGTGTCGCATGCGCTGGAATCGTATGTCACCGTCCGCCGCAATCCGCTGTCGTCGATGTTCGCCCGGGAGGCGTGGCGGCTGCTCGACGCGAACATCGACAACGTGCTGCGAAGCCCCGCTGACCTGGACGCTCGCGGCGCCATGCAGATCGGCGCCCACTTCGCCGGCGTCGCCATCGAGAATTCCATGCTCGGCGTCTGCCACGCCTGCGCCAACCCGCTGACGGCCCACTACGGCCTGACGCACGGCGTCGCCATCGGCGTGCTGCTGCCGCACGTGATCCGCTTCAACGCGGAAAGCGTCGGCGGTCTGTACGGCGAATTGGCCCACGAAGTCGGCCTGCTCAACGGCGACGGCGGGGCGGCCGGCGAGGCGCTGGCCCAGCGCATGACGGCCCTGCTAAAAACGGCGGGGTTGCCGACGCGGTTATCGGAGTGCGGCGTCAGCGACGGCATCTTCAGCGTCCTGGCCGAGGAGGCGAATCAGCAATGGACCGCGCGGTTCAATCCGCGGCCGGTCAACGAAATGGATCTGCAACATCTCTACGAGGCGGCGTTCTGAGCGGGCGTCTAAAAAGCCCCTCTCCTCCGCTTCGGGGGAGAGGGGTTGGGGTGAGGGGGCGTATTTTCCGCGGCAACGCCCCCTCACCCCCGACCCCTCTCCCCCCGAGTACCGGGGGAGAGGGGAGATTGCCAGAAGACATATGCCCGCCGCGACCAAGGAGATACACCGATGTCGCATCTTAAATATCGCCTGCTCGTCGGGGCGGCCCTCGCCGCGCTGGGTCTGATCGCAGCGGCTCCCGCGCCGCCGCAGGATTCCTGGCCCCTCTTCCGCGGCGACCCGCTGGAGACCGGCGTCCGCCCGGCCGGCGCTCTGCCGGACAAGCTCGAAGAGTTGTGGAAATTCTCCGCCAAGGACGCCATCGACGGCGCCCCGGCCGTGGCCGACGGCGTCGTCTACGTCGGCTCGGAGGACGAGCATCTCTACGCGGTCAACCTCGCCGACGGCGCCAAGAAGTGGGAGTACAAGGCCGGCCCCATCAAGGCGTCGCCGGGCTGCCACGACGGGGCCGTCTACGTCGGCGACTCCAACGGGCTGTTTCACTGCGTGGACGCCGCCAGCGGCGCCAAGCGCTGGACCTTCCCGACCGGAGCGGAGATCGAATCGGGCGCCAGCTTCGCCGGCGATAACGTCCTTTTCGGATCGTATGATGAAACTTTGTACTGCTTCGACAAAAACGGCAAGAAAGTGTGGGCGTTCAAGACGGCCGGCCCCGTCAACGGCTCGGCGGCGGTGGTCGGCGACCGCACCTTCGTGGCCGGCTGCGACAGCGTGTTGCACATTCTCGACGTGCAAAAGGGCACGGAGCTGAACTCCGTGGACCTCGGCGGCCAGGCCGCCGCGACGGCCGCGGTGCTGGGCGACAAGCTCTACGTCGGCACGATGGCCGAGGAGGTCCACGAGGTGGATTGGAAGAACGCCGCCCTGGGCTGGACCTTCCGCCCGGCCAAACGGGCCGAGCCGTTCTTTGCATCGGCGGCCGTGACCGATGCGATCGTGGTGGTCGGCAGCCGCGATCACCGCGTCCGCGGCCTGGATCGCAAGACGGGCAATGAGGTCTGGTCGTTCCTGACGGAAGCCAACGTGGACTCGTCGCCGGTGGTGGTCGGCGACCGCGTCTACGCCGGCTCGCTGGACGGCAAGCTGTACGTGCTGGATTTGACCAAGGGGACGGAGATCACGCACTATGAACTGGACGCCGGCGTGAGCGGCTCGCCGGCCGTGGTCGCGGGGCGGCTGCTGGTGGGGACGGAGAAGGGGACGCTGTACTGTTTCGGAGCGAAAAAGTAGGTCACGGCGGCGGCGCGGTGGCTGGCTGCTCCGGCGCTTCTGCGGGCAGCGCCGCTTTCTCCAGCCGCACCTTCGCCTCCTGAACGACCTCCCGCTCCCGCAAGGTCAGGTCTTGCTTCTGCAAGCAGGCGTCCAGCGCCGGAACGGCGTCCTTGGCCGCGGCGCCCAGCTCCGCCAGCGCCCGAGCAAGCAGCTCGCGCTCTTCCGGCGTCTTGGCGTCGTTCAGGCCTTCCACCAGGATCGGCGCCACCGATTTGCGAACTTCGTGAATAGGTTGCTTGGCCAGCCGCGCTCGCAGCTGCCGGGCGCTCAGCTCAATCTGCCGCGATTTCGCCTTGTCGGCGACGGCTTGCGCCGGCGGCGTCGCAACAACCTGGGTCGCGACCGGTCCTTCATCCAAATTGAGAGCGGTCTGGTAGACGTCGCCCAGATTGCGGCGCGTCTCGATGGTCGGCGGCGCCTTGGAACCGAATTTCCAATCCCGGATGTTGTACGCCAGCTTGTAGGAGAACTCGGCCATGTCGAGATCGCCCGTCTTGTGATAAGCCTGGGCTGCTTCCTCGCAGCCGTCGGCTAAGACGACGGCGATATGGTCGATCGGGCCGCTCTTCTTCTCCATGGGGCGCTCGTCGCGGGCGGCCAGGACCGGGAACTTCGCATCCACCGCTGAATTGTTCGACGAGAAGGCTGGGTGAAACCCTGCCGTGTTCGTGATGGTCAGATGTCCAGGCGCGACGTTCGGAGGGGAACTCTGGAACGGCGGGGATGGAGCCGTTCCTTTCGGCAAGACCGTGTAGCCGAGGGCGAGCAGCAAACAGGCGGCGGCAGCCACGGCCGCCCAGCGGCGCCAGCGTCCGGCTGTTGTTTTCGGAGTCGAGGGGGCGGCGGAGAAAGGCAGAACCGGGGAGGCCGGTTCACAATCGCGGAGTACGTCGCTGACGAGATCGGTCAGTTTGCGCAGCTCGGGGCGACGTTGGAGTTCCTTTTCGATGAGGCGGCGTTCTTGCAGCGTCACGTCGCCGGCCAGGTAGCGCCCGAGCAGGCCGTTGTCGAGGTCGCCCCACGTCTCCTGCTGCGCCTCGCGGCAGGCACGCAATTCGGAAGCCAGTCGGTCCCATTGGCCGAAGTCGGTTGACATGGTTTTCTGCCCGTGGACCTGCGACGACTGGGCGGCGAGTTTCTCACACCTTTACAGACGGGCCGATGGACGCCACGTGCAACGGAAAATGGCCGATTGACGCCGGCAGAGCGACTGAGAGACGTAAATGGAAATGGCGTTTGAAGATAATGCAGGAGACCGCTTTCCTCCCCTCTCCCCTGAGTGCAGGGGAGAGGGGAGGCAGAACCCGCAAGCGCCTGCAGCCTCACTTCGGCGGCGCATCATTCGGAATCGGCCGCAATTTGATGTTGCGGAACGCCACGGCGCCGTGGTCGCCCTGCAAGCCGATGAAGCCGCTGTCCGACTTGGCGAAACCCGCCATCTTTTTGAACTTGCTCTTGGCCACGCGCGCCTTGAAATCGTCGCTGTTCCAGACGAAGTCGTAATATTTGACGCCGTTGACGTCTACTTCGGACTTGGCCGGCGGCGGGGAGATAAGGATGCGCATGGTGTTCCATTCGCCGACGGGTTTGGTGGCGTCGAGCGGCTTGCCGGTCTGGGGGTCGTCGGGCGGTTGATAGAGCTGGTAGAGCCAGCCGCAGCGGATGGGGTCGGCGGCCTTGACGTTGTCCTCCAGCTGCACTTCCGGCCCGGTGGCCCAGATGGCGGGGCCGTCATTGGTGACGTGGAACATGATGCCGCTGTTGCCGGCCTCCGAGATGTTGTAGTCCACGGACAGCTCAAACCAGTCGAACTTGTCGGCCGTGACGATGTCGCCGGCGTTGTGAGGATCGACGCAGGCCAGTGTGCCGTCCTTGATCTGCCAGCCAGGCAGCACATCGTCGCGCTTGAAGCTGTGCCAACCGTCGAACGACTTGCCGTCGAAGAGGAGCTTCCAGCCGGCCTTCTTCTCGTCGTCGGTGAGCTGGTTGGGAGCCGGACTGGGGTCCGCCGCGCCGGCGAGCCGAACGGCCAGCAGGGCGGCGGGAAGCAAACCCAAGACGAAGGCGGTGGTCCATCGATTCATGGAACGCGGCATGGTGGAATCCTCGAAAGCCAGGCGAAGGCGATATTGCGGCGCATCAGGGGTGGGACAAGGATGAGACTATGCGGCGGGCTGATGCGCGGCAAAGGAAATCCGCCGCCGTGGCTTGTCGTGTGGCATCGGCGCGAGCCGCGCTGCGGATCGCCCCCATTTCCGCTATCTTGCCCGAAGGCCGCTCGCCCGCGGCAAATCGGGGTGCCTGGTGGAACACGAGACGACACGATCGCCGCGCGGCGAATACGAGCATCGGCAGGAAGACCGCCGCCGCCGTGCGGCCCAGCTGGCATGGCGCGAACGGCTGCTCGGCAACGGTCGGTTCCTCGTCTTCCTGATTGGGCTGGGCATGGCTGCCCTGGCCTTCGGCATGAACCTCTTGTCCGGCTGGTGGCTGCTGGCGCCCGTCGCCGTGTTCTCCGTGCTGCTGTTGCTGCATGAAAACGTCACGCGCGATCTGCGGCGGGCCAGTCAGGCGGTCACATATTACCGCGACGGTCTCGCCCGTCTCGCCGGGGAATGGATAGGCAAGGGCCGCCAGGGGCAGCGCTTTCTCGACGAGAAGCACGCCTATGCCGCCGATCTCGACCTATTCGGATCGGGTTCGCTGTTTGAACTGCTCTGCACCGCCCGCACGCGCACCGGCGAGGAGACGCTGGCCGGCTGGCTGCTGCACCCGGCGTCGGCTGCTGAAATCCAGGCGCGGCAAGCGGCCGTCGCCGAACTGCGGCCGCAGCTCGATCTGCGTGAGGACCTAGCCCTCCTTGGCGCCGACATGCCGGTCGGCGTTGATTTCGACGCGGTGGCCTCCTGGGGAGCGGCGCCCCCCTCCCTGCCCTTCCCCGCTCCGGGGGGAGGGTATGGGTGGGGGTGCTGGCCGCGCTGGATCGCCCTCGTCCTCGGCGTCCTGACCGTGATCTGCGCCGCCGGCTGGGCGCTCGCGGCGTTTCATCTGCTCGGTTCAGAGTTCTTTTTCGGATGGTTTTTTTCGCAATTTCGGTCGCTGCCGTTCTTGGTCCTGCTGGCGGTGGAAGGAGCGCTCGCGGGGGCGCTGCTGACGCGCGTGCGGCAAGTGCTGGAAGCGGTGGAGAAGCGCGGCCGCGACCTGGCGATGCTGGCCCGCGTCCTGGCCCGGCTGGAACGCGGCTCGTTCACCTCGCCGCGGCTGCGCGATCTGCGGGAGCGGCTCAATGCAGCCGACGGCGTGCCGCCGTCGCAGCGGATCGCCCGGCTGGGCAGCCTCATCGACAGCTTGAACCAGCGCCGCAATCTGCTCTTCGCGCCGGTCGCCTATCTGCTTTTGTGGGGCGCCCAGCACGCCTACGCCTTCGAGGCCTGGCGCGCCGCTTCCGGCAAGGCCGTCGCCGATTGGCTCCGCGCCGTCGGCGAATTCGAGGCGCTTTGCTCCCTGGCGTCGTATTCCTTCGAGAATCCCGACGACCCCTTCCCCGAAATGGCGACGGACGCCGCCTGTTACGACGGCGACGGCTTGCGCCATCCGCTGCTGCCGAACTGCGTCCCGAACGATCTGCATTTGACGGGCGAATTGCGGGTATTGATCGTCAGCGGCTCGAACATGTCCGGTAAAAGCACGTTCCTGCGGACGGTCGGCGTCAATGCGGTTCTCGCCTTGGCCGGGGCGCCGGTGCGGGCGCGGCGGCTGCGGTTGTCGCCGTTGGCGGCCGGGGCGACGCTGCGCATCCAGGATTCGCTGCAGGAAGGCCGATCGCGGTTCTACGCCGAGGTCCTGCGCGTCCGCCAGCTGGTGGATTTGTCGCGCGGGCCGCTGCCGCTGCTCTTTCTGCTGGACGAAATCTTCGCCGGCACCAATTCGCATGACCGACGCATCGGCGCCGAGTCGGTGGTGCGCGGGTTGGTGGACGCCGGCGCCGTCGGCCTGGTCACAACGCACGATCTGTCGCTGACGCACATCGCCGAGCAGCTGGGGCCGCGGGCCGCCAACGTCCACTTCGCCGATCACTTCGAGAACGGCGTCATGACGTTCGACTATCGGCTGCAACCGGGCGTGGTGCGGCACAGCAACGCGCTGGCCCTGATGCGAGCGGTGGGGCTGGACGTGTGAGCGCAGACCTGGCGGCATTTTCTCGCCACGTTCTTCTTGCCCCGCCGCGTCTTCGGCGTATCTTCATGAGAGCGGCGGCCGTCTCTCCCGACGCCGACGCCGGGTTTTCCCCCTCTTCCATGAACGAGTTGCATCATGAAATCTCTCCGCGTCGTCGGAATCACAGCGGCCGCGCTGGCGCTGGGCCTGCTGACGGGCTGCCAGCCCGAATCCGGCAAACCGAAGGTGGGTTTCGTCTCCAATAACCCCGAGTCATTCTGGACCATCGCCGAGGCCGGCGCCAACAAGGCCGCCGCCGAGTCCAACGTCGATCTCATCTTCCAGCGGCCCCAACAGGGCGACCCGGCGGTGCAGCGCGAAACCGTGGACGGGGTCATCAACCAGGGCGCCAAGGCCGTCGCCGTTAGCGTCATCGACCCCAAAAACCAGAAGGAATACCTCGACAAAATCGCCGGCAAAGTACAGCTCCTGACCGTGGACAACGACGCCCCCGACACGCACCGCGTCTGCTACATCGGCACTGACAACTACGAGGGCGGCAAGGCCGTCGGCCGACTGGTCAAGATGGCGCTGCCCAAGGGCGGAACCATCGCCATCTTCGTCGGCGATCTGGCGCCGCTTAACGCCCAGCAGCGCTGCGAGGGCGTCCTGGACGAGCTGGCCGGCCAAAAGGACGTCGCAATGGCGAACGGCAAGTTCAAGAAGCCGGACACGGGCGCCGTCTACGGCAAGGACGTGAAATACACGCTGCACGACATCTACCTCGACCAGCCGGAAGGCGCCCAGAAAGCGAAGACCAACGCCCGCGCCGCGGTTTCGGACCTCAAGGACAAGGACGGCGTCTGCATGATCGGCCTGTGGGCCTACAACCCGCCGGCCATCCTCAGCGCCGTCAACGACTACGTCAAGGACGGCAAGATCAAGAAGGGCCAGATCAAGATCGTCGGCTTCGACGAGAACGCCGAGACGCTGCAGGGCATCATCGACGACGACATCCTCGGCACCGTTGTGCAGAATCCCTACGAGTTCGGCTTCCAGTCGGTGTCGCTGATGGCGCAGCTGGTCAAGGGCGACAAGTCCAAGGTCCCCCCCGACGGCGTCATCCCCATCGAGTTTCGGATCATCACCAAGGACGGGGGCCAGGACTTCTTAGAGACCGTCCACGGCCAAAAGAAGAGCATCCCCGTCAAGGAATTCCGCGATCAGCTCAACACTCTGCTGGGCAAGAAGTGATCCCCAGGCCGCGCCCGTCGCCCACGCCAAGACGTGCCGCCGTGACGAAACCCCCGCTGCTCGACGTCCGCGACATCCGCAAGCACTTCGCCGGCGTGCATGCCCTCGACGGCGTGTCGATGGCCATCCGCTCCAACGAGGTGCTGGCGATCGTCGGCGAGAACGGGGCCGGCAAATCGACGCTGATGAAGATCCTCGCCGGCGTCCACCGGCCTGACGGCGGCGAGATTATCTTCGAGGGCCAGCCGGTCCATTTGCACGGCGTGCGCGACGCCCTCCGCCGCGGCATCATCCTGATCCACCAGGAGCTGAACCTCGCCGAGAACTTGAGTGTCGCCGCCAACCTGTTCCTGGGCCGCGAGGAGGTGATCGGCGGCCCCATTGGCTGGCTGAACAACCAGCGCATGGACGCTGAGGCTCGCGCCCTGCTGACCCGCGTCGGCCTCGATGTCCGGCCCGACCGGCGCGTCGGCGACCTGCCCCCGGGGCAGCGGCAGCTCGTCGAAATCGCCCGCGCCCTCGGCCAGGACGCCCGGCTCATCATCATGGACGAGCCGACCTCCAGCCTCACGCAGAGTGAAACGGACCGGCTCTACGAGGTCATCGACGACCTGCGGGCCCAGGGCATCGCCGTCGTCTACATCTCGCACCGGCTGGCCGAGGTGCTGCGCGTGGCCGACCGTGTCGAGGTGCTGCGCGACGGCCGCAACGCCGGCGGTCTCGCCAAGAACGCGATCAGCCGCGACGCGATGATCCGTCTGATGGTCGGCCGCGACCTCAAGGGGTTCTACCAACGCCGGCATCAACCGTCGCCGGACTCCCCCGTGCGCCTGGAGGTCCGCGACGTCGTCTACGCCGGCGGGCCGCCCTGGCCGGCGTCGTTCGTGGTGCGCGGCGGCGAGATCGTCGGCATGGCCGGGCTGGTAGGGGCCGGCCGCACGGAGCTGGCTGAGGCGCTGTTCGGCTTGCGCCGCATTACGGGCGGCGAGGTGCAGATCGACGGCGCCCCGCTGCGGGCCGACCATCCGCGCGACGCCATCCGGGCCGGACTGCTCCTGGCGCCGGAAGACCGGCGGCGGCACGGCCTCATCCTCGCCGACAGCGTCGAGAGCAACCTCTGCCTGCCGAACCTCGCCCGGCTCTGCGCGCTCGGCCCGCTTGCCTGGGTGATCCCGTCGCGGGCCCATCGGCTGACGTGCGACCTGACGAGCCGACTGTCGGTCAAAGCGTCGGGGCCGAACCAGATCGTCGGCCAACTGTCGGGCGGCAACCAGCAAAAAGTGGTGCTGGGGAAGTGGTTGGCGGGCCAGCCGCGCGTCGTGATCTTCGACGAACCGACGCGCGGCGTGGACGTCGGCGCCCGCAGCGAAATCTACGGCCTGATGGACGGACTGGCCGCCGCCGGCGTCGCCGTCGTCATGATTTCAAGCGATCTCGAGGAAGTCCTGGGCATGAGCGACCGCGTGCTGGTGCTGCATGAGGGCCGCGTCGCGGGCGAGCTGCCGCGGACCGCCCTGAGCCAGGAGGCCGTCATGCGGCTGGCCACGGGCGGCGGTACGGCGGCCGGCGCCCGCGAAACGGCCGGCGGCGTGGAGGTGCGATAGATGGGACTGATGCAGTTGCCCGTCCGAGTCGTCTTTTACCTCGAAGGCCGCGTTCCGGCCCAGGTCGCGCGGCTCGTCGGCGTGCTGGTTATGCTGCTGCTCCTGTGGGTCGCCCTGCTCGTGCGCATCCCTTTCTCCAAGGCGCTCGACATCCATCAGTCGATCGCCCAGGACGCCGGCCTCTACGGCTTGCCCACGGTCGGCGTCGGCGTGCTGATCATTTCCGGCGGCATCGACCTATCGATCGGCTCGGTCGTCGGTTTGGGGGCGGTCTGCTTCGGGCTGATGGTCGAGAAGCAGGTGTCGCCGTGGACGGCCGCTCTGGTCGTCCTGGCCGGCTCGGCGCTCATCGGCGTGGCCCACGGCCTGCTCGTCACGCGATTGCGGCTGCAGCCGTTCCTCGTGACTCTGTGCGGCTTGTTTATCTACCGCGGCCTGGCCAAGTGGCTGGCGCCGGATCACAGCCCCGGCCTCAACGTCGCCGACACCCCCGACGCGTTCCAGCGGCAAGTCGATTCGTTCAAGCAGCTGCTGGTCGGCGACGTGTTCGGCGTGCCCAACCAGCTCCTCTGGCTGCTGGGCACAGCCGTGCTGGTCGGCCTGTTCTTGCACGGCACCCGGCACGGCCGCTATCTGTTCGCCATCGGCGCCAACGAGGAGGCGGCCCATTACGCCGGCATTCGGACCGACCGCTATAAGGTGTTCGCCTATATCCTCTGCTCCGTCCTGGCGGGCTTGGATAGCCTGGTTTTCGTCACGTACAACAACACGGTCAACCCGACGAGCGGCGGGTCGTGGTGGGAGCTGTACGCCATCACCGGGGCGGTGCTGGGCGGCTGCAGCCTCCGCGGCGGCGAAGGCTCCGTGGCCGGCATGGTGCTCGGCGCCGCCGTACTGCCGGTGCTGCGCCAGCTCTGCTACACCTACGGCATTAAGAGCGAACTGGAATACGCCGTCATAGGCGGCGCGCTGCTGGTGGGCACCATCGTGGACGTGCTGCTGAAGCGCGGGAGGGGACGCAGCTGACCTGCGGACTTACTTCGATGGCGGCGGAGGGGCGGCGGCGTCTTGCTTGGCTGGAGCCGGCGCGGCCGTGCCATGCGGCGCCGCCTCCTTGCGCGCGAACAAGCGGAGCATGAGATAAACCTCCGCCGCCTGATAAGCGATCGCCGCCGCCAGAATCCACGGCACGTTGTCCATGACGGCGACGAGCACGGTGCGCGGCTTCGATTCCGGCACGCCCTCCTGCATCAAGCGGGCGCGCAGCCCGCGCCACGACACGAACCATCCGGCGAGGACCACCGCCGCGCCCACGAATGAAACGACGGCCTGGAACAGATACCGTCGTTTCGTCATCCAAAAAAGGCCATACAGCTTGACGCGAGCAGGTTGCACGGGCGGCCTCCGAACGATTTATCGCGCCCCGGCCAGCGCCGGCTTGGCCTCGCGGACGGCCTGGATGATCGTCTGCATAAACGCCGGCAGGTCGTCCGGCTTGCGGCTGGTGATGAGATTGCCGTCGCGCACCACCTCGGCGTCGGTGTAGCGGGCGCCGGCGTTGGCCACGTCGTCCTTGATGGCGAAGAAGCAGGTGGCCTTGCGGCCCTTGAGCGCCTGCGTCGAGCAGAGCACCCACGGCCCGTGGCAGATGGCAGCCACTATGTTTCCCTGCTTGACCATGTTGCCGACGAGGCGGAGGACGGCCTCGCTGCGGCGAAGGTAGTCCGGGGCGAAGCCGCCGGGGATGACGAGCGCGTCGAAGTCGTCGGCGGACACGTCGCGGGCGGCCTTGTCGCTCTTGGCGGGATAGCCGAGCTTGCTGGGATAGGTTTGGCCGGCCTCGGGACCGACCAGCGTCACCTTGCAGCCGGCCTCGCGAAGCCGATAGACCGGATACCACACCTCCATCTCCTGGTACTGCTGCTCGACCAGGACGGCGGCCCGTTTGCCTTGCAATTCCATGTGCGCCTCCATGTGTGCGGATCGTTGGGCTGCTGAGAATTGTAAGGACGCGGCAGGATTTCGGCGAGCGGCCGGCGTGAGCCGGCTGATAGGTGTTATCAGCCGGCTCA
>DATKHW010000183.1:0-4056 GCA_035546275.1 Gemmataceae bacterium | reverse complement strand
CATAAAAGAGGGCGTAAAGGTGGGGGCCGGCGCAGCGCTGCTGCCGGCCCCGACCATCCGGCTGGAGGTGCGGGCCGGGACGCTGAAGTCCGTGCCCTTGGCGGGCCGCCGGTTCGTGCGGCCGCTCGGCGTCATCCGCCGGCGGCAGCACAAGCTCGGCGCCGCCGCCCTCCATTTCCTTGAGCTGCTGCGCGAGGCCGGCGACCACCGCGAGGCCCGGCCGCACGGCAACGGCAAAGCTCCTTTCCCCAACGGCAAGCCCAAGGCTGCCGGAAGGACGCGCTGACCATGACGCCTGAATTTCCCCCCAAGCAGGGTCTTTACAACCCCCAGTACGAGCACGATTCGTGCGGCGTCGGTTTCGTCGTCGATCTCAAAAGCCGCAAATCGCACACGATCGTCGAGCAGGCGCTGCAGATTCTGCTGAATTTGGAGCATCGCGGCGCCTGCGGCTGCGAGAAGGATACCGGGGACGGCGCCGGCATCCTCGTGCAGACGCCGCACGCCTTCCTGGCCAAGAGCGCCGACCGGGCTGGCTTTTCTCTGCCCAAACCGGGCGAATATGCGGCCGGCTCTGTGTTCCTGCCGACCGACGAGGCGGACCGCCTGCGCGTGCAGGAGATTTTTGAGCGGATGGTGCGCGAGGAAGGGCAGACCGTCCTCGGCTGGCGCGACGTGCCGGTGGCGCCGGCGCCGCTGGGCCAGACCGCGCGCGACGGGATGCCGGCGATCTGGCAAATCTTCATCGGCAAGGGCGAGGTGGGCAAGAACGGCGACGGGCTGGCGTTCGAGCGGAAGCTCTACATCATTCGCCGCCGGGCCGAGAACGCTGTGCGCGCCACCCAGATCCGCCAACGCGGCATGTTTTACATCCCTTCGCTCTCCTATAAGACGCTGATTTACAAGGGGATGCTCAACGCCAGTCAGCTCGGCCCGTTCTACCCCGACCTTGCCGACCCCGACCTGGTCACCGCCCTGGCGCTCGTGCATTCGCGCTTCAGCACCAACACCTTCCCCAACTGGGCGCGGGCGCACCCTTACCGCTATCTCGCCCACAACGGCGAGATCAACACGCTGCGCGGCAACGTCAACTGGATGACGGCCCGTCAGACCCTCTTCCGCTCCGAATTGTTCGGCGACGACGTGAAGAAGCTGCTGCCGATCATCGACCAAAGCGGCAGCGACTCGGCCATGTTCGACAACGCCCTGGAATTGCTCGTCCTGTCCGGCCGGCCGCTGCCGCACGCGGTCATGATGATGATCCCGGAGCCGTGGGGCGGCGACCCGCACATGACGCCGGAGAAGCGCGCCTTCTACGAGTACCACTCGTGCCTGATGGAGCCGTGGGACGGCCCCGCCTCGATCGCCTTCACCGACGGCGTCCGCATCGGCGCCGTCCTGGATCGCAACGGCCTGCGGCCCTCGCGCTACTATGTCACCAAGGACGACCTGGTCATCATGGCGTCGGAGGTCGGCGTGCTGGACGTGCCGCCGGAGTGCGTGCTGTCGAAGGGCCGTTTGCAGCCGGGGCGCATGTTCCTGGTCGATCTGGAAGAAGGCCGCATCATCGCCGACGATGAGCTGAAACGCAAGATCGCGTCGGCCCGGCCCTATGGCCAGTGGGTCCGGGAAAACCTGGTCGCGCTGGAGGATTTGCCGCCGGGTCCGCGGCTGCATGAACCGGACCATGCGACGGTGCTGCGGCGCCAGCGGGCGTTCGGCTACACCACGGAGGACCTGAAAATCCTCATGGCGCCGATGGCGGCCGAGGCCAACGAGGCCGTCGGCTCGATGGGCAACGACGCGGCCCTCGCCGTCCTTTCGGACAAACCGCAGCTGCTTTATAACTATTTCAAGCAGCTGTTCGCGCAGGTGACGAACCCGCCGGTGGACGGCATCCGCGAAGAGATCATCATGTCGATGGAGACGACCATCGGCGCCGAGTACAACCTGCTGGCGCCGACGCCGCGCTCCGCCCGGCAGATCAAAATCAAGTCGCCGATCATCGACAACGACGAGCTAGACAGGATTCGCCGCCTGGACGGCGCCGGCGTCGGCAAGTTCAAATCCACGACGTTGTCGATCCTCTATCCCGTCAAGGACGGCGAGGACGGGCTGGCCAAGGCGATGGATGAGGTCTGCCGTCAGGCCAGCGCCGCCGTGGCCGACGGCTGCGACTTCATCATTCTGTCCGACCGCGGCGTGGACCGCGACCTGGCGCCGATCCCGGCGCTGCTGGCGACGGCCGGCGTGCATCATCACCTCATCCGCCAGGGCGAGCGGACCAAGGTCGGCCTGGTGCTGGAAAGCGGCGAGCCGCGCGAGGTGCATCACTTCGCCCTGCTGATCGGCTACGGGGCCGGCGCCGTCAATCCGTACCTGGCGTTCGAGACGCTCGACGACATGATCCGCCAGGGACATCTGCCGAAGATGGACCACCACAAGGCGGTCAAGAACTACGTCAAGGCGGTCGGCAAGGGCGTCGCCAAAGTGATGTCGAAGATGGGCATTTCGACGGTCCAGAGCTATTGCGGCGCCCAGATCTTCGAGGCGGTCGGCCTGAATCAGCAGATCATCGACAAATACTTCACCTGGACCGCCTCTCGAATCTCCGGCGTCGGCCTGGAGACGATCGCCTTGGAGGCGAAGGCCCGTCATGACTTGGCGTTCCCGGAGCGGCCGCTGAACGGCCACACGCTGGAGGCCGGCGGCAGCTACCAGTACCGCAAGGAAGGGGAATACCACCTTTTCAACCCCGAAACAGTCCACAAGCTGCAATACGCCTGCCGCAGCGGCGACTACAGGGTTTTCAAGCAGTACAGCGAGCTGGTCAACGACCAATCGCGGCGGCTCTGCACGCTGCGCGGCCTGTTCGAGCTGAAGTTCGCCGAGCAGCCGATTCCGATCGAGGAGGTCGAGCCGGTCGAGCAGATCATGAAGCGGTTCAAGTCGGGCGCCATGTCCTACGGCTCGATCAGCCAGGAAGCGCACGAGACGCTGGCGATCGCCATGAACCGGATCGGCGGCAAGAGCAACACCGGCGAGGGCGGCGAGGACCCGGCGCGTTATACGCTGGAGCCGAACGGCGATTCCAAGAACAGCGCCATCAAGCAGGTGGCGTCCGCTCGCTTCGGCGTGACGAGCAACTACCTCGTCCACGCCAAGGAATTGCAGATCAAGATGGCTCAGGGCGCCAAGCCCGGCGAGGGCGGCCAGCTGCCGGGCCACAAGGTCTATCCGTGGATCGCCAAAGTCCGCCATTCCACGCCTGGCGTCGGCCTGATCTCGCCGCCGCCGCACCACGACATCTACTCCATTGAGGACCTCAAGGAGCTGATTCACGACCTGAAGAACGCGAACCACCTTGCACGGATCAGCGTCAAGCTGGTGGCCGAGGTCGGCGTCGGCACGATCGCGGCCGGCGTGTCGAAGGCTCACGCCGACGTGGTCCTCATCAGCGGCCACGACGGCGGCACCGGCGCCTCGCCCCTGACCAGCATCAAGCACGCCGGCGCCCCGTGGGAATTGGGCCTGGCCGAGACGCAGCAGACGCTCCTGCTCAACGACCTGCGCAGCCGGATCGCCGTCGAGGTGGACGGCCAGCTGAAGACAGGCCGCGACGTGGTGATCGGCGCCCTGCTGGGCGCCGAAGAGTTCGGCTTCGCAACGGGGCCGCTGGTGGCGATGGGCTGCATCATGATGCGCGTCTGCCACCTCAACACCTGCCCCGTCGGCGTGGCGACGCAGGACCCGCGCTTGCGGGCCAAGTTCGCAGGGAAGCCGGAGCACGTCGTCAACTTCATGCGCTTCATTGCCCAGGAGGTGCGCGAGCTGATGGCCAGGCTCGGCTTCCGCACCGTCAACGAAATGGTCGGCCGCACCGACAAGCTCGACCAGGCGAAGGCGGTGAGTTTCTACAAGGCCCGCGGCCTCGACCTGTCGCCGATCTTCCACCAGCCGGACGTCGAGCCGACCGTCGGCCGTTACTGCTCCATCCCGCAGGACCACGGCCTGGCCGACGCGCTCGACAACACGACGCTTTTGCCGCTGTGCAAG
>DATKHW010000182.1:0-11120 GCA_035546275.1 Gemmataceae bacterium | reverse complement strand
CCGGCGCAAACGTGGAGGAGCATCCCTTCGAGCAGTTAGCGACACAGCAACCGAGCGCGCTGGAGTGGTTCCTCCTGGTCTCCACTGCAATCGTCACGGCGCCGGTGCTGGAAGAAGTGCTGTTCCGTGGGGCGCTGCAATCCTGGCTGGAAGAACGGCGTTGGGCGCCGCATATTGCGATGGGCCTGGCCGTCGTCACGGCCGCAGCGATGAAGGGCGCCGACATGTTGAACGCTCGGTCGCAGGGCGCCGGGCCGCTGTTGCTCCATCTTACGCCGATCTTATTTCTCCTCGGATTGTGCGTCGTTTTTCTGGCGGTCTGGCGATTCAGCCGGTCGTCGGCGCCGCCGGCCGTTTTCGCATCGTCGGCCCTGTTCGCCTCGGTGCATTCCTTCGCCTGGCCGTCGCCGGTGGCGCTTTTCCTGCTGGCCCTGGCGCTCGGCTGGTTGGCGCAACGAGCTCGCAGCCTCGCCGGGTCGATCGTGCTGCATGCTCTCTTCAACGGCGTCAGCTGCGTACTCTTGTTCTTCCCAAAGCTGACGCTTAGCCTGTGAACGGCAGCGCCGAAACCACCGCCGGCCGGCGCGCCCGTTCCACTTCGACTTCGACGGCCGTGCCCGACTCCTGGCTGCCGCGCCGGATATACGCCAGTGCGATCGGCCCCAGCCGCGGCGACGCTACGCTGGATGTAACTCGGCCGATTTCCTTGCCGTCGCGGTAGACGAGGCAGCCGTGTGGAACGGAACCGCCGGTCAGCTTCAGGCCAAGCAGCGCCCGGTTGACCTGGCCGCGGTCGCGGGCCATGACGATCGGCTCCTGGCCGAGATAGCACCCTTTCGTATAGCTAATCGCCTGCGCCGCCCGGCCGACCTCCGGGGCGAACGTGTTCTCATCGAGGTCGGGGCCGAACGCCGGCGTCCCCGCCTCGATCCGCAGCGTCTCAAAGGCTTCGCGGCCCGCGGGCGCCGCGCCCGCCTCCTTTAGGCGGTTCCACAACGCTTCGGGCCACGTCGCACCCGTCGGCGTCAACTGTTCCCAAACGGCTTCCGCCAGGGCCGCCGTGGGACCGAACATGTCGAAACCGCAAGTACCGAGCACATCGTGCCGGCAGATCGCAAAAGGCGTCAAAGGAAGGCGGAAATAATGCAGGTCCTTCATCTCCTTTAATTGCGGCAAGGCGGCCCCAGCCGTTTTCTCCAGCACGGCCGCCGCTTGCGGCCCCGTGAGATGCAGCTGGAAGAAATCATGGGTTCGGTCCTGAAAATCCACCTGTTCGCTGACATGATAGCGGTCGAGATGCTTGAGCGTCGTCTCGGCGGCGCCCGGCGGCAAATTGAGCCAATAGGCCGATTCCCCCTGCGGCGTCTTCTGATGAAAGAGCAGGAAATACGCCACGACGCGGGCCTTGGCCGTCAGCGCGAAAGCCTCGCGGCCTTCGCCGGGCGGAAGATTCAACACATCCTGGGTGGTTAAGTTGTGGAGGAAGCGCGCCGCCTCTCGACCAGTCAGTTGCAGCTTGCCGCGGTGGGACTGGTCGAATACGACGCAGCCGCTCCGCGCCTGCTCATATTCCCGATTCGGATCGCCGAAGTGAGCGGGAATGCTCCAACCGCCTTCCTCCGTGAAGACCGCGCCAGCCTGCGCCGCCGCGTGGTGAAGGGGGGTGGGATGCGCCATGACAGATTGCTCCGCGAAGTAGGAGGTACCAAGTGCAACGTACCAAAAAAACATAAAGACAGGAATCAGCGCCGCGCGCCGATCCCTGTCTTCTTTGGTACTTCGTCCTTCGTCCTTTATATTCAGCCGACTGCGGGCAGGGGCAAGGCCGGCTCCTGGCCATAGTCAAGCAGACCGCCCGCGCCGTCCGCGCGGCCGATCAACGCAGCCGCGCCGACAAAAGCGGCGAAATCAGCCAGATGCGGCGTGGGGTCGTCGCCGACGAGGACGACGCGGACCGACGGATTTTCCCGCGTCAGTTTATCGCAGGTGAGCCATCCGCTTTCCTCGGGCAGGTCGGCCTGCAGCACGACCACCTGCGGTTGCAGCATCCGGGCCAGCCGGCGCGCTTCCGGCCCGCTGTGAGCCGCGTACACGTCCCAGCCCTGCCGACGGAAGGCGCGCAGAACCCGGGCGGCATAGACGGAATCGGCATGGGCCAGGATCAGGCACGGACGAAAGCCAGCGAAATCTTCGACCGCAACGGACATGGGCAACTCCTTCCTCAGCTCTGGGCGACTGGGCGACTGGGCGACATCCTGCGGCCTCCGGCCGGTTATCGCTTCCTGTCCCTGGGAAGACGGTTCTCCCTACCAAATAGTTCGCTCTCCTTACGCCAATCTTTAAGCGCCGGCCCGCCCTCTTATAGACGCGGTTTCCGCGGCATCCGTGCAATGGCGCACGGAATCTTCTTGCCGGACTCGATTCAGCCCGCTACAAACAGGCCACGGAAGCAAAATAACCCGGGCGGTCGCAACCAGGCGGGAAAACGACGGCCGTCATTGGCCCCTTCGACGGAAGGCAATAGCAGCATGGGCAGCAAAATCTCTCCAGCCAAGAAGACGAAACAGCCGGCGGCTTCTCACGTAACGGACGCCACCCCCGTGCGCCAGGCGCTGGAAGCTGGCGAGGGTTTGCTGCGGTTAGCGCCGACCTGGGTGCCCCGGTCCTTCCTCATGCCCGGCCGCCGCATCAAGCTGGCCCCGCAGGACATTTACGCCCTGGGCGCCCACCGCGGCGGCATCGACGAGCGCTGGTTTGGATCAACTACGTCGGCGGCCAACGAGGGCGCCCCGCCGGATGAAGGCCTCAGCTACGTCGTCCACGAAGGCAAGCGGGCCTTCACGCTGCGCGACGCCGTCGCCGCGGAAGGACCGCGGTTGGTGGGCCGGGCGATGTGGGAGCGCTACCACCGCTGGCCCGTATACAGCAAATTCTTCGACAACCTGGGGCCGATCCCGCACCACATGCACCAAAACGATGAACAGGCCGCTATGGTGGGTCAACAGGGTAAGCCCGAGTCGTATTATTTTCCACCCCAGTTGAACGCCGTCGGCAACAACTTTCCCTACACGTTCTTCGGCCTCGAACCCGGCACGACCAAGGAAGACGTTCGCCGCTGCCTCGAGCGCTGGAACGAGGGCGACAACGGCATCCTCAACCACAGCAAGGCCTACCGCCTGCAGCCGGGGACCGGCTGGCTGGTGCCGCCGTGTGTGCTGCACGCACCGGGGTCGCTAGTCACCTACGAGCCGCAGTGGGGTTCCGATGTATTCGGCATGTACCAGTCGCTTGTCGAAGGCCGGCCGGTGCCATGGAGCCTCCTGGTCAAGGACGTGCCGCCGGAAAAGCACAAGGACCTCAATTACCTGGTCGAGCAGCTCGACTGGGACGGCAACGTCAATCCCTCCTTCAAGGATAGCCATTACCTGGAACCGATCCCGGTCGCCGACAGCGCATCCGATGGCTACGTCGATCGGTGGATCGTCTACGGCAAGGTCGGCGGCAAGCAGCTGTTCACAGCTAAGGAACTCACGGTCGACCCCGGCGCCCGCGTAATCATTAAGGACAACGGCGCCTACGGCCTAATCGCCGTTCAGGGGACGGGGAAAATCGGCAAACTTGCGCTGCAAACGCCAGCCATGATCCACTACGGCGAACTGACGGAGGACGAAGCGTTCGTCTCGGACGAGGCGGCGCGGCAGGGCGTGATGTTCGAGAACACCGGGATCGAGCCGTTAGTGACGCTGCGCTATTTCGGGCCGGACGCGAATCCGGACGCGCCGGCCGTCGGCGACTATAAGAAAAAATAGTCCCTTGTCCTTTGTCCCTGGTCCCTGGTCCGCGGCGGCAGGGCGACGGGCAAAGGACGGAGGACAAAGGACAAACACCATGAAAAAGCTCTCCATCGGCAGCTGGGCCTACATTTTCAACCAGGAAAAGCCGACCACCGACTTTCATGTCATCCTGCACAAGCTACAGGACCTCGGCTACGACGGCGTGGAGCTCGGCAGCTTCGGCGCCCATCCGACGCCGTTCTCGCACCCCACCAAAGCGGATCGGCAAAAGCTGAAAAAGGAGGTGGCCGATCACGGACTCGAATTCTCCGGCATCGCGGTGGACCTATGGGGCTTCAAAAAGCCGGGGCCTTCCATCCTCGACGAGAACCCGACGCCGTACATGGCCGCCTTCCTCGGTTTCACCGTCTTCGGCGCCGAGCTTGGCATCAAGACCATCCGCGTGGACGCCGTCGAGCCGCCGAATTTTTTCCAGACCTCCGGCATGGACCCCAAGGTCGGGATGGATCGCATCGTCACGGTGTGGGACAAGTGCGCCAAGATCGCGGCCGATCACGGCATGAACCTGACTTGGGAGTTCGAGCCGGGCTTCCTGTTCAACAAACCGTCGGAGGTGACGGTGATCGTGGACGCCGTTAGGGCCAAGGGAAATCCTAACTTCGGCGTCATGTATGACACCTGCCATGCCCACATGTGCGCGGCGATCGGCGCCAACCAGGCCGGGACGAAGGAAACGCTGCCCGGCGGCGCCCTGGAATTGCTGGACAAGTTGAAGGGCAAGATCACCCACGTCCACCTAATCGACTCTGACGGCAGCCTCAACGAACACAACACCAGCACGCACAACCCATTCGGGACCGGCAAACTCGACTTCAACAAGCTGCTGCCGGCGCTGAACAAGGCCGGCGTGCCGAACGATTGGTGGGTGGTTGACCTCTGTTTCTGGCCGGACGCCTGGAGTGTGACCGCTGATTCCAAGCGCTTTCTCGACAAGATGCGGAAGCAGTACGCGTGAACGGCCTCGAAGGCCACGACGTCAAGAGGGCGACGATGATGGGCCGATGTGCGACTGCGGGCCTGGTGTGCCTTATGCTTTGCCGCTCAGGCCTCTGCGGCGAGCAATCCTTGGAAGATCGCCTCGCGCCGCTGGCCCAGGCCCACAAGGGCAAGGTCGCCGTCGCTGTCAAAAACCTGGAAACCGGTGAAAGCTGGTATCTCAACGCCGACGAGCTGATGCCGACGGCCAGCCTCATCAAGGTCGCGGTGCTGATCGAGGCCTACGAACAGGCCGACGAGGGCAAGGTCAAGCTGACCGATTCGGTCACGCTGCACGATGCGGACAAGGTTCCGGGCAGCGGCGTCCTCACGGATCATTTCAGCGACGGGGCGACGTTTCCGCTGCGCGACGCCGTTCGCCTCATGATCGCCTTTTCGGACAACACGGCCACGAACCTTGTGCTCGACCGCGTCGGCGTCGCCGCCGTCGACAAGCGCATGGAGGCGTGGGGATTCTTCAATACGAAGATCAACGCCAAGGTATTTCGGGGATCGACCACGTCCGTCGATCCCGCCCGGACCAAGCAATTCGGCCTCGGTTCGACGACGGCCCGCGAGATGGTCGGCCTGTTCGAGGAGATCGCGGTCGGCGATCGCCTCCGTCCGCCGCTGAAACAGGCGATTCTCGGCCATCTGAAGAAAAACCAGGACAAGGACAAGTTCATCAGCCTGCTTCCGCCCGACACGGTCGTTGCGCACAAGGACGGGGCGGTGAACAACGCCCGCACCGACGCAGGACTCATTTACACGCCGGGCGGCGTGGTCGCTGTCTGCGTGCTGACCACCGGCAACGAAGATCAGCGTTGGCGGCCGGACAACGCCGGCAACGTGCTCTGCGCCCGCGTCGCCAAGGAGGTGTACGACCACTTCGCTGCGCAGGCGCCCAAATGACCTCTCCGAGGATCTCTCTCATGGCGAAACCACTCAACGTCGGCATGATCGGCTATGGCTTCATGGGCCGGGCGCACTCCAACGCCTATTGCCAGGTTAATCACTTTTTCGACCTGCAATACCGCCCGGTCCTCAAGGCGGTCTGCGCCCGCAGCGCCGACAAGGCCAAAAGTTTCGCCGACCGCTGGGGCTACGAATCGGTCGAAACGGACTGGCGACAACTAATAGGCCGCAAGGACATCGACGTCATCGACATTTGCACTCCCAATAACACCCACGCCGAAATTGCGACCGCGGCCGCCCAGGCCGGCAAAATCATCTTGTGCGAGAAGCCGCTGGCCATGAACGGCCCCGAAGGGCTGAAGATGGTCGAGGTGGTCGAGAAGGCCGGCGTGCCGAACATGGTCTGGTATAACTACCGCCGCGTGCCGGCCGTGACCCTGGCCAAGCGGCTCATCGACGACGGCAAGCTCGGCAAGATCTTCCATTATCGGGCCAAGTTCCTCCAGGACTGGACGATCAACCCGGAATTGCCCCAGGGCGGCGCGGGGACGTGGCGGCTGGACGTGACGGCGGCCGGCAGCGGCGTCACCGGCGATCTGCTGGCCCATTGCATCGATACTGCCCTGTGGCTCAACGGCCGACTCGACACAATCAGCGCCTTGACTGAAACCTTCGTCAAGGAGCGGATGCACAACCTGACGGGCAAGGTGGAAAAGGTCGGAATCGACGACGCCTGCATTTTCATGGGGCGCTTCCAGAACGGCTCGCTGGCCTCCTTTGAATCGACGCGCTACGCCCGCGGCCACAAGGCGCTCTATACTTTCGAGATCAACGGCGAGAACGCTTCGATCTTCTGGGATTTGCACGACCTGCATCGGTTGCAATACTTCGACCACCGCGATCAGGGGATCGTCCGCGGCTGGCGTTCGATTCATGTTTCCGACGGCGACCACCCATACATGGGCAAATGGTGGGTGCCAGGCTTGCAGATCGGGTATGAACATAGCTTCACGCATCAGGTCGCCGATTTCCTGGAAGGCCTGGCGATGAGCAAGGCTGCCATGCCGGATTTCCGCGACGCCTACCGAACGCAGGTCGTGCTCGATGCGATCCTCGACTCGGCGAAGGGCGGGAATTGGGCGAAGGTAAAAGACGCGTAGAGGCCATTCCCCGCTGACATCCTCTTTTGCCTTGACATTAGTGCTTGCCGGCTTTACTGTTGAAGCACTCCATGACGATCCCCGCCGGTCCCACCGGCGCGTTCACCAGGAGAAGGACCCGTGACCAAGAAAGAGATCGTCAAGCAGATTTCGGAACGGATCGGCCTGACGCAGCTCAAGACGAAAGACATCGTTCAGCAGACGTTCGACGCCATTGTGGACACGCTGATCGAGGTCGGCCGTATCGAGCTGCGCAACTTCGGCGTTTTCGAGGTCAAGCGGCGCAAGGCGCGCAAGGCTCGCAACCCGCGCACCGGCGACAAGGTCGATGTGCCGCCCAAGAACGTCGTCACGTTCAAGCCGGGCAAGGAAATGGAAGAGCGCGTTCGGGAAATGACCAACGTGCCCGACCTGCATGACGAGGAGGACGAGGCGGTCGCCGCGGAAGTCGGCAACGGCCAGGGCGATCACGACGAGGCCAAGAAGCGGGCGGTACGTCCGCGCAGGATCACATAACTGCTTCCTTCGGCGCCGCTCGCCTCAAGTTTTTCTTCGCGCCCGTCGATACAACCGTTAGGCTCCGTTAGTACCGCGGGGGCTGACGCCCCTGCATCCGCTGCCGCCGTCGGCGCCCCTGCGGGACGCCGGCGCGCGGGAGGGTGCGCTCTTGGCCGGCCGGCGTGGCCGGAACCACGGTGCTGGACCGGGAGCCAGGGAGGCAAGTCATGCGGCGTCTCTTCCTCGCCTTCGCGGTCGGCGGCGTGCTGTTGGGCAGCAGCGGCTGCTTCGTCAATGAATACTCTTCCAATCCCAATACGCGCATGGTCGAGCTGCTCAACCAATCCGAAGACCTGCGCCAGCTCGCCGAAGAGTGGGAGCGCTTCTGGATGATCGATCATCCGTCCCACATGAGCTATGACCGCGTGGATGGGGCGCTGGAATAATGGCACAGGAGGCGCGCTGCCAGCAGCCGCGTCCTACTTCTCGCCGATCTCCTTCAGCAAGCGCGCGCACTCCGCGTCCTCTTCCACCTGACGCCGCAGGATGTCGGCGACCTTCGGCCGCGTCTCTGGCGGCAGCTTCTTGTCCAGGTACGCCTGGCCGGCGCGGCGCGCGTCCTCCGCGCTGATGTTCAGTCCTGCCAGGGCGGCCACGGCGGCCGAGCGCAATTTCGGGTCCTTTTCATCGAATAAGCCAATCAGCCATCCCGCCGCCTTTTCGCCTGCCGCGCCGCCGCCGGAGGCCAGCGCCTCTACTCCAGCTTGCTTCACCGCTGCGTCTTCCTTCGGATGAGCGATCAAGTAGTCCACCATCGGTGCCAGCGATACGGGTGGATCGAGCAGGTAGTTTTCATAGGACCGCACGACGGCGGCCCGCTGTTCCGGCTTGAGATGCGGGTTCTCCAGCAAGCGCGGGATGGCGTCGGCGGCCGGTCGGGTCCGCATCATCGTGAACGCCTGCACCACCTTGTCCGTCTCCTTTTGCACGCCGGACTCGCCCAGCGCGATCAGCCGATCGATGCCCGGTTGGCCCAGGTTCTCGATGGCCCGCACCAATCCGTCGCTGAGGTACGCATCGCGGCCGTCGTCGACAGCCCAAGTGTTGACGAGGTTGTCTGCGGCGCCGTCGGCGGCGACGCGGCTCATGGCCAAGGCGATGGACCGCCGCACTTCCGGGGCCGGGTCGTTGAGCCCCTGCAGCAGAATCGCATGAACCTTGTCGTCGCCCTTGGCCACGTTCAAGCCCACGGCGTCGGCGGCCAGGCGGCGCAGGTCGGCGCTGGAATCGTGTACCAGGACGAACAGCATCGCGGCTTGCACGTCGTCGTTCCAAATCGATTCGAGGGCGCCGAGCGCGGCAATGCGCGGTGGGTCGGGTTGGCCGGCGTCTTTGAAGAGTTTAAGGATGGCCGCACGATTCTTTTCGCCGCGGCGGACCAGCTCTTGCCGGGCGTGGTCGCGGTCGCTGCCGTCTTCGCTTGCCAGCGCCTTGACCAGATCATCGTCGCCAAGCTTGATGATCTTGGCCCAGGAATCCATGGGACGCGGCGGCAGGGCGGGTTGCTCTTTCGTGCCGGTCCAGGTGAGGCGGAGAATGCGGCCGTGCATTTCGTCTCGGCAATCGGCAATGTAGATGGCGCCGTCCGGTCCGAGGACCAGCTGCACGGGCTTGAAATCGTCGTTGCGTTTAAGCAGATCAAACTGTTCCGTCACCGCGAAAGCGGCCCCTTTGCGCTCCACCTTGCAAGCATGAACGGCGCCGGTCAGGTCGGGGGCGAAGACCAGGCCGCGGTAGTTCTCCGGGAACCGGGTGTCGTTGTAAACGAGCAGACCGCCGGCCGCAGCGCACCCGGCGTCCAGCAGGGGCGTGAGCTTTTCGAGACTGCGCGGCGACATTGCCAGGACTAGTGCGTACATCTCGAGTTGGGAGCCATCCGGCCGACACCGGAATACCGCGCCACTTTTGAGAACAGTCGCTCGGCTGCCGTCCGACCCTTCGACATAGTTTTGCTTTCCGCCTGCCGCGATATAGAGCCGGCCGTCGGAACCCAAGGCCATGCCGTAGTCGTCGTCGAATTCCCCAATGTTGAACCAGTCGACGTCGATGCCTAAGCCCTGGGCGACGACTTCTTTCACATCGTAGGTCCCGTTCGGTCTACCCTGGCTACTGCGGCGGACGAAGCCCGCGCCGGCAGTGTACAGCCAGCCGCCCCGCAGCAGAATGTCCGAGATCATATCGTCTTCAAAAACGACCTTGGATTGATCGTAAACACCTTTACCCGTCGAGTCGTTCAGCGCCTTGATAACGTCCCGACCGGGTTCCTTGAGCCCCCCCAGGACCATCGTGCGGGTCGTGCCATCCTTATAAGTGAACGTGACCGTTTTGCCTGGCCCACTATAGATGACGTAAGGCTTGTAGGATCGCTTAACCTCTAGCACGAAGGGCGTTCCTTCATCGGTGAATGCCAACGCGCGCGGATTGATTACGACTGGGTCCTCGGCCACAATCTCCACCTTGACCCCCTCCGGCGTCTTGTATCCCTTCAGCCGCGGGTCGGCGCCGCCCTGGTCGATCATTTTGACCCAATCCGGCGTGGGTATGTCGCTGCTATTCAGTTTGTCCGCCGCATGGACGACGGACGAAAATCCGGCCGCGATCAGCACGGCGGTCAATCGGCATAGGATCGCTTTCACGCGGACTTCTCCTCACGGGGCGGGCCGGGTGGTTCTCCGCTGTTTTACCCCAAACCGCCGGCGCGGCATAGGACCGATGCGCGTAGAATAGCCGCTGGCGGAGGACGCCCGTTCTATTCCCATCTCCGGAGACGAGTCATGATCCGATCGCAGTGTACCCCCGTCGCGGCTTTCGCCGCCGCACTGGCTTTCGCTGCCGGCGCCGTTCGCGCCGAGGACAAGCTGCCCGACGCTGCCCGCACGGCCCTCGAAAAGGCGGATCAAATCGACGTGATGTCCCTCGACCCGGCGGGCGACGAGAAGGGCAAAGACGCCTTCCACGACTACAAGGTCTTGTCCAAAACGACGGTCAAGGACGGCGACGCCCGCAAGGAAATCACGACGGCCCTTGAAAAGGGCGTCGCCGAGGGCGGCCCCATTGCCAAGTGCTTTGAGCCGCGCCACGGCCTCCACGTGGTCTACCAGGACAAGACCTACGACTTCCTCATCTGCTACCAGTGTTCGCAAATTCAAGTATTTAGCGGCACGGCTGAGCCGGCGACTGTCGCTACCTCGTCGGCGTCGAAAGCCGCGCTCGACAAAGCGCTCAAGAACGCCGGGACGCCGAAGTAACAAAACCGGCACAGGCCGGAAGCGTTCGCGATGAAGAAAAGACCGCCGCTCACGCTTCCGCTTCGTCGGCGTCCTCCGCGGCGGGTGGCGCCTGCGGCGGACTGGGCAGGGCCGGCAGGCGCACCGTGAACTCGCTGCCCTTGCCGGGGCCTTCGCTGTGGACCGCAATGCGGCCGCCGTGCAGCTCCACGAGTTGGCGCACCAGCGTTAGGCCGATGCCCAGGCCGCCGTCCGAACGCGGCCGGGATCGATCGATCTGGGTAAACAGGTCGAAGATGCGGCCCAACATTTCCTTTTCGATGCCGATGCCGTTGTCCCGCACCGAGAGTACGATTTCGTCGCCCTTTCGCGCGGCCCTCAGGTGAATGCGGCCGCCGTGATCGGTGTACTTCGCGGCGTTGTTCAGCAGG
>DATKHW010000181.1:0-10858 GCA_035546275.1 Gemmataceae bacterium | reverse complement strand
CACGGCTTGTTCCTCCGTCGCCGCCTGGATTTCGCAGCCCGGCAGCTTCGGCACATAGCCCCGGAAGCCGCCTTCCGTGCGTAGCACGACCGCCAACATCTTTTTCATGGTTCACCCTCCCTCACACCGTCGCCGTCGCCTCGACCTTCTCGTTTGGGTCGCGCGGCACCACGTCGATCAGCTTGCGCACGATGTCGTCCGGCTTGATTCCCTCCGCCTCGGCGTTGAAATTCGTGATGATGCGGTGGCGCAGCACCGCCGGCGCCACGGAGCGCACGTCTTCGCAGGAGACGTAGTAGCGCCCATGCAGCACGGCCCGCGCCTTGGCCGCCAGGATCAAGTACTGCGACGCCCGCGGCCCGGCGCCCCAGGTGACGTAGTCGCGCACGAAGTCCGGCACGTCGTCGGCCTTGGCCGGCTTGCCGACCGTTGCGGGCACGGCGCCGCGAGCCGGACTTTTCACCCGCGATCCCTTCCGCGTCAGTCGTGAGAACTTCATGGCATAGCGGATCACATACGGCGCCACCGGGACCTTCCGAACGATATCCTGCATCTCCAGAATGTCCGTCGCCGAGATCATGCGGTCGATCTTCGGCACGTGCATCGACGTCGTCATCTCGACGATCTTGAATTCCTCCTCCTCGTCGGGGTAATCGACGTAGATGTTGAACATGAAGCGGTCCTGCTGCGCTTCGGGCAGCGGGTAGGTGCCTTCCTGTTCAATGGGATTTTGCGTCGCCAGGACGAAAAAGGGATCGGGCAGCTTGTGCTTGGCGCCGCCGACCGTGACCTGGCGTTCCTGCATGGCTTCGAGCAGGGCGGCCTGGGTCTTGGGCGGAGTCCGGTTGATTTCGTCAGCCAGCACCACGTTGGCGAACAGCGGGCCGTGCAGGAACTTGAACATGCGCTGGCCGGTGGTCTTGTCTTCCTGCAAAACCTCGGTCCCTGTGATGTCCGACGGCATCAGATCGGGCGTGAACTGGACTCGGCTGAAGCTGAGGCTGAGCGAGTCGGCCAGGGTGCGGATGATGAGCGTTTTGGCCAGACCGGGGACGCCGACCAGCAGGCAGTGGCCGCGAGCGAAGATGGCGATGAGCAGCTCTTCGAGGACGCGCTCCTGGCCGACGATGGCCTTGGCCAGCTCCTTGCGGATGCGGCGGTAGCCGTCGTTGAGCCGTTCGATGGCGGACAGGTCGCCGTCGATGCGCGGCCAGGGTTGGCCGGCGGTCGGTTCGACGGTCGCCTCGACGGCGGGGCTGTCGTCGTCGCCGGACAGCCACGTGCCGCAGCCGCACATGCGCCGGCCGCCGGCAGGGACCTGCATGGATAGACCACACGTTTTGCAGCGGATGTTTGGCATGGGAATAGACGTATTACCGGGTGTTCGTGGGAAGATGTTTACGCGGTCGGCTGGCCTTGGTCGATTGGCGCAACGCTCGTGACGGCGGCGAAGTTGCTGAAGAACACCAGCCCATTTGAGATCGCGCAGAATTGACCCCACCACTTCGACCCCTCCTTGGCGACGGGATCGAAGGCAATATTCTCTGGGTGGGCGGCCACAACGCGATCCCCATTCTCCAGGTTCATTGCGAAGGGATGGAAGGGCGCAGCCCGGAGCAGGCGCTGGACCTCGGCCCGGGTTGATTCAACGCGAGTCATGTTTCCTCCAACGGCTCAGGGCGCGTCGCCCTGACCAAACGCCTGACGGTCCTCGCAGAAATCCTTCAGCGCCCGATCCACTAGGCGGCGGATCTGCTGCTCCATCTCCTCCGCGGTTCGCCGCTCCTTGGGCAGACTCATCCAACAGAAGTGGATTGCCTGACGAATCATATGATCGATTTGCGCCGGGCCAAAAACGTCTGCGATGCGCTCGGCCGCATCGCCGCCCTCAGTCCGCTCAACGTACATTGCCATGGTGTTTTCCCGTCGTTCCTATTTGGCCGCCAGTCCCCAAGCCTTGCCCGCCAGCGCTACGACGAGCCTACCCGAAGCCAGGCGCACCAGTGGACGCCCGTCCACTGACTCCATCGCGCAGGCAGGCCACAGGCAACCGTCGTCAGCACCCCAACGCGCCAATGACTCCGCGGCGATCGGGAAATTCAGTCGTTGCACGAGCCGGCCCGTCCGGGCGTCGTAACATGCGACCGGGAAACCGCGACCGGACTCCGCCTCCAGAGGAAGCCGACCTTCCCATTGTAACCGACGCCACAGCCAGCGGCATTGAAATTGTGCGCCGCGGATTTGGTCGGGATAGGCGACCAGACTGCCGCCGACCCGCTGCGTCCGCCAACGGCCGCGCGGCCCGTCCGCCGACCGTTCCCACAATACGGCGCCATCCATCAGCGACCGGGCGAACAGCACGCCGTCCCGTACCCCGTAAAAGGCGCCCCCGTCCTGCGACCACCCGGCAACATCCAAATCATCGATGTTGAGCAACGGCGGATCGGGCCAGACCGGTTGCCCCGTGGCTCGGTCCAGGCGCTGCACGCGCCAGCCGACATTCGTGGGCCATGCCAGCAGTAGAGCGGCCGGCCCTGCCGACAGCCGCGGCGCCTCGCCGGTGCGCGTGGTGATTCCCGGCAGCGTGTGCGTCCAGACGATGCGATCTGCTGCCGGATCCAGCAAGGCGACAGTGCGGGCGTCCGGCGTGAGCAGCATTCGGCCGTCGGCCAGCAGGATGGGGGTGCGCGGCCACGGTTCGCGCGCCGCCGGATCGTCGTGCAGCAGCCGGCCCGTGGCGGCGTCCATCAGCCAGCGGCGACCGCCGGAGGTCTGCACGAGCAAGAGGGCGTCGCCTACAGGGACGACGTGGAGAAAACGGCCGTCGGGATAGGGCAGCCGCAGCCCCGCACCGACCGCTCGCCGCGCCCACAGCACATGACCGCTTGCCGCGTCCAGCGTGATGATTCGGCGTTCGCCCTGCACCAAGCAGAAACAGCCTCCGATTAGAAGAAAATTGCCGAGCGGATCGGCTCGGCCGGCGTCCGGCGTCAAAACCAGTCCTGCTTCATCCGCAAACGTCCGCGACGGCGGCGGAGCCGTGAATTGCCAGGCAACCTGTCCATCTGCGGCGTACAGACCGGCCGCGCCTTGCGCGCCGGCCGTGACGATCACGTCGCCGAGTCGGTCGGCCCACGTCGGTGCGAAGGGCAGCGCGGTCTGCCAGCGGAGCTTGCCGCTATCCGCCGACCGCGCGGTCAATCGGCCCGTCGGCAGACCGCGGCCGCACAGCAGCAGGTCGCCAGCGACAGCCAAGCCGTTCTCGCCGGGGTCGAGCGTCGCCTCCCATGTCCGAAAAAACGGCGGTTCGGCGCCAGACGAGCGGCCGGCGTCCGCCGGCTGATTCCGATCATCGACCGGCTTGGCTGCTTGTCCGAGTCGCACCGCGGCGAAGTCAGCGGCGCTTTGCGGGACGCCCCATGCATCCTCCACCATCAGACCCCGGTAGGCCTCGCCGGTGCGGACCGTCTGCCAGGCGGCGACGGCGCGCGAATCTTGCCCCGCTTTTTTCCACAGCGCCGCCGCGTCCAGCAAGGTTTGCAGACGCACCGGAGCGCTGAAGTCGGCCGAAGACGCCGCCGTGAAATCGTCGGCCGCTTCCTGCCAATGGCGAGCCGTGACCGCCCGCCGCGCTGCTTCCATCAGCGCCGCATGTTTTTCGCGTCGCCGTTCCTCCTCCTGGCGCTTTCGCTTTGCCGGCGAAACAGGCTCGGCTGGCGCGGCCTGGTCCCTCTCCGCGGCGCGCACGGCCGGCGGCGTAAAGAGTGTCAGCGTCTGCCGGTCCGCGCTGAGGAGGCAGCCGTCGGTGTACACCAGATTGCCGGCCGGGATGTGCCGAAGCAGCGACGGATCGTCGGGTTGCTGGCCGTCGCGCTGGCGCACCGCATACACCTCGCAGGAACCCGGCCCCTTGCTCGCCGTCGGCCACAGCACCACATCGCCGATCAGCAAGCCGCGGCCCGCCGGCGGCAGACCGCCGCCGCCGTCCGGCAACGCCCACGCATCAACGCCATCGTCGGCGCCGACCGCCCGCAGCCCCGTCGGCGTCGTGAAGATCAGCCGGCCCTGACCGACGCCGAGCAAATGCACCGCCTCCAGCGGTCCTCGATCCCAGAGCTTTTCGCCCGTGGCTGGATCGAGACAAAGGAGCCGGTCGTAATCCGCGGGAGCGATGTACAGCCGACCGTCCGCGAACAGGCACGGCGCCAGGTCGCGCGGCGACGGCTCGCCGTCGGCCGTCTTGTCGCCGCGGCTGGGATAGCGCACCGACCAGACCGGCTTGCCGGAGACGGCGTCGAGGGCCGCGATCGCGCCGGAATGAGAGCAGTAGACGACGTTCGGCCCGGCCAGCGTCAGCAGATGCTGCCGAAACCGGCGGTCCTTCTCGGCGAATTCGCGGGTCTCACAAATATCTTGATGCCAAAGCTCCTCCGGCGCCTGCGCGGCGTCGGCCGGGAAGCATTGGATGCGCGTGACCGGCCGGCCGTTCATGAAGCGCGTTGAGGCGATGTAAAGCAGCCCGTCGTGGACCAGCGGCGCGCCCTCAAAAATCGGCGGCGCCTTGTCGGCGTCTGCATTCGCCAGGGAGCTGGCAAGCAGGGTCCACAATTTATGCGTGCCGTCGGCCTGCGGCTTGAGGCAAAGGCAAACCAGCAGACTTTCGCGGTCTTTCGCATCCTTGTCCACGGAAGCCGCGTCGCGCACCGACTGCGTGCCCAGGCGGGCAAAGATGCGATCGCCGGCCGCGGTCAAGGAATAGCGCAGATCGGGCGGCGCCGGCAGATTGCGGTTCGGCGCGAGGCCGGTGTTGAGCTGAGCCGCGTCGTACCAGTGCTCGACGGCGCCGGTGCGCAGATCGACGGCCGTGACGTATTGTGCGTCGGCGACGATCGCCTTGCCGTCGGCGATCACCGGCTCGAACGCCATCGAACGGTTCGCCAGGGTGGCGCCGACGCCGCGATCGTAGACCGGGTCCATGTCCTGTGGCTCGCGGTCCTTCAGGCTGTAGCGGCGCTCGTTGGCCGGTCGGCACAGCGCTCCGAGCTGTTCCAGCAGCCGCGGCGGAGCGGCGGCGATCCGGCCGCGCGACGCGTCGCCGCCGAAGGTCGGCCATGTGGAAAACGGCGCCGGCGGATCGGCGTCGCGCTCCTCCGCGACTTGCCGCAGAATGTCGGCATAGCGCCCCTGCTTGCCGGCAAGAGCGCCCTCGGCCGTCCCAAATTCCTTGCGGTACGTTTCCACATCGTCGGCGACGCCATACGCTCCGCGGAACAACCGTGCCGCCAGCAGCTTGGCTCGCGTGCGCGCCGGGTCGATCTGCGGATCGGGATAATAGAGGAGAAAGGCGGTCGGCGATGCCTTTTTCGCGGCGGGCGGCGGCGACAGCAGGTTCCACCACTGCTCCGCCTCGGCGAAGTCGCCGCGCTCGAAGGCGAGGTCGCCGAGCAGGTCGATCGCCTTTTCCGACGGCCGACTGCAAAGCGCCTCGTCCACGACCTTGCGCAGCAGCCGCACGTCACGCCGGCCGGCGGCCTGGTCCAGCATCTTCTTGGCTTGCGGGTCGGCCCCGTCTCGGTAAGAGCGCAGCGCGTCCGCCGGCAGCGACGCCAGCAGCGCCTGGCACAGCCGCCGGCAACCGACGCTGCGATCCGGCCCGATCGGCACGAGATCGTCGCCGGACGCGGTCATGACGGCCTGGATCGCCTCGACGGCCGCCGCCCATTGCTTGTCGGCGATGCGTTTGCGAACGTCCTCGACGCCCGCGGCGGCGCCTTTCGATTCGGCGGGGAACACAGCGGGAGGCGGCGTCTCATCGCCGCGCGCCGGCCCCCCTGCCGCCAGCGCCAGCAACGCGACCAGCCAAACGCATCGCTTCCGCACGCCGGTCATGCCGTCTCCCAACCAGGAGGATTGCGCACCAATGGCCCCATTATAACGGCCAGGCCGCGTCAGCGGCGCCCGCCGGTCTGCATCATCCGGCCGAGAAAGAAGATCGCGATTCCGATCGCCGAAAACGTCAGCGACGTGCCGAGACTGATTTGATTGACGGGGGAGATTTGGGCGACCACGGCCAGCGGCACCATGAAGAAGCCGATCACCTGAAGCGCCATGCCCAGTCGCCGCACCATGGTCCTCCTTCCGCCGAAACGCCGTCCCGATTTCGGGAACGCCCGGCGGCCTCCGTTCTCAGATTTGCGACAAGTCGGCCAGCGCCGCCGCCGGCCGTCTGCTTCATTGTAAGGGGTCGGCGCCCCCTTCGGCCGCCGTCCGCACGGCACATGACTTGCTCTTCGCGGCCCCAACCTGGGGCCGGTCCGCGGCCGCTGCTGAATCTGCTTGACTTCGCGCCGCAGCCAACTACAAAACACGCTGCTTACCCCCGAAGCACGAGGGCGCCGTGATGCCGACCGCGATTCCCGGTCCGTTGAGTTTGGCCGCGTTGGAGCGCCTCTTCTCGTGCCATGTCCGGTGGGTCCTCGCTGTCGCGGTTCCCCTCTTCGGCGTCTTGTGGATGTCTGGCTGCTCCAACACGATCGAGTACGCGCGCTATCCCGAGGGCCTCGTCTACCCAGTCCGCACCGACCCCATTGTGCCGACGGACGCTCCGCCGCTGCCTGCCGAATCCTTTTACCCGCCGGGACCGGGCCGTCTCGACGAGGAAATTGCTCAATTCGCCAAGGCGGGCGGAGTCACGCTGGACCCGGGCAAGATCTCTGCGGAGGACAGGAAGGAGCTGCAGAAAGCCCTCGACGCCCTATTCGGTTCGCCGCGCGTGCCGCAGGTCGGCGCCCTAGCGGAGAGCGACGAACTGGTCACGCAGCTTACCGCCCTGAAGATTCGCGATGAAGGCGACGCCCCGTTCAAGACGCTGGCGCAGGGCAGCAAGGTCTACCGCTATCACTGCGTGCACTGCCACGGCCTCACCGGCGACGGCCGCGGACCGACTGGCCCCTGGGTCGTGCCGCACCCACGCGATTACCGTTCCGGCCTTTTCAAGTTCATTTCGACCAAATATGAAGGTGCTCCGAAGCCCCGACGCGACGACCTGCTGCGCGTCCTCCGCAACGGCATCGAAAACACTTCCATGCCTTCGTTCGCTTTGCTGGACGTTCCCGACCCTGAAAACAAGGACTCGAACAGGCCGACGGACCTGGAAGCCGTGGTCAGCTACGTCATGCACCTAAGCATTCGAGGCACGGTGGAGATCCGCATCCTCCAAGCGCTGGACAGCGGCACGAGCCTCAAGGACGTAAACGTTCATGACATAATGACGCAGGTGGTCGGCGAGTGGGCGAACTCCAGCTTCGTTATTCAGAGCGCGGGAGGCAAAACGACGGTCGCGGACAATGTGCTGGCCCCGGCCGAAGGCTCGTACTTCGACTTCAAGGTCAGCGATTACAAGAACGCCAAGGCGCGCGACGCGGCGCGCGAGCAATCCATTCGCCACGGCTTCGAGCTTTTCTCCGACCCGAGCGGCGCCGCGAGCTGCATCAGCTGCCACAAGGATTACGGCCGGCAGGTGAACTTCCGCTACGACAAGTGGGGCACGATGGTGCGGCCGATGAACCTCACCACCGGCGTCTACCGGGGCGGCCGCCGGCCGATCGACCTGTTCTGGCGCATTAAGGAAGGCATCGCACCTTCCGGTATGGCGGCCGCCAGCACCTTGACCAACGAAAAGGATGTGTGGGACGTGGTGAATTTCGTCCACTGCCTGCCGTACCCGGCCATGCTGCCGGATGACGTGCGGAACAAGGTCTACTTGCCGCCCGACGAGGCGGGCAAGGCGGAGACGGCCGAGAAATAATTGGGGATGCCTTTGCTTGCGCTGCGGGCTGCTTCATGAGCCCGCAGCGCAAGCAAAGGATGAGCAGGAGCGTTGTCGTGCAGAAGCTGTGGGCCGCATTTTTCGGCGTGGTGCTGGGGGCGATCTTCCTCCTGTGCGTCGTTTCGCCGTTCGTCGGCTGGTGGATGCCGCAGAACGTCTCCAGCTTCGGCGGCGACGTGGACAACCTCTTCTACATCATTCTCTACATCACCGGCGGCGCCTTCGTCCTGACTGAAGTGCTGCTCGTCTGGTTCATGTGGCGCTACGCCCGCAAGGAAGGACGCAAGGCGGTGTTCGTCCACGGCAACCACCGGCTGGAGCTGTTTTGGACCATCGCCACGGGGGCCATCCTGATCTACATCGCTTTCGCCCAGGTCAACGTGTGGGAGCGGATCAAGTATCAGGGCCTGATGCCGCAGCCCGACCAGATCGTGACGGTGACGGCCCGTCAGTGGGAATGGCGGCTGCGTTACCCCGCCGACGTCACCAAGACCGACGCCGAGGGCCGGGCCTGGGCGGAAGCGCCCGAAGTGGACGACGTCCGCATTCAGAATGAACTGCACACCTGGAAGGGCGCCAAAGTCCGCATTTACCTCAAGACGCAGGACGTGATTCACAGCTTCGGTCTGCCGAACCTGCGGCTGATGCAAGACGCCCTGCCCGGCAAGACGATTCCCATGTGGTTCTCGGCTACTGAGGCCAACACGGAGTGGGACGCGATCAATTTCCGCTGCACGGAGCCGGACGACCCGGCCCAGCGGTGGGAGATCGCCTGCAAGGAGCTGTGCGGCGGCGGCCATTATCGCATGCGCGGCCGGCTGTACGTCCACGCCGACCAGGCCGATTTTGAACATTGGCTGCACGACCACGGCAAAGCCCAGGACAGCCATGAGCCGGAGAAGATCCCGAGTGCGGGCGGAACGCCGGTCGCATCCGCGGGATCATAAGGCGAGCCGGGGGCGTCAGCCCCGGTTTCTCGGTCCCTGGCTCTGCCTGGGACCGAACCGCCTGCGAGGCTCCGCCTCGCGTCTGAACCCCACGGCAGGCAGAGCGTGCCGGGCAGTGCGTTCCCAGGCAGAGCCGGGGAACGAGAACTCTCCCACCCAGTGACGGGTGCGTCATACGAGGATCGGGCATGAGCATCGCGCATCCCCCCCACGCCGCCGGCGAGCACGGCCATGAGCTGAGCTTTCTGCGCAAATACATCTTTTCCGAAGATCACAAGATCATCGGCATTCAGTTCCTCTTCTCCGGCATAATCTTCCTGTTCATCGGCGGCGGCCTGGCGCTGCTCGTCCGTCTTCAGGTCGGCTATCCCAACGGCGTGCCCATCCTCAGCCAGTTCTTCCCCAAGGAATGGGCCAGGAAGATGTCGCCCGAGTTCTACACGATGCTCTTCAGCATGCACGCTTCGGTGATGATCTTTTTCGTCATCATCCCGCTGCTGACGGGGGCCTTCGGCAACTTCCTGATCCCGCTCATGATCGGGGCCAAGGATATGGCCTTCCCGAAGCTCAATATGTGTTCCTACTGGTTCATGTGGCCCGGCTTCATCGTCATCGTCGCCAGCTTCTTCGTGGACGGCGGCGGCGCCGGCTCCGGTTGGACCTCCTACCCAACATTGGCCAGCACCATGCTCGGCCCCGGCCAGGGATGGAACTCGCCCGCCTCGCCACACTCCGGCCTGGGACAGGTTCTCTGGCTCGTCGCGCTGCTCTTCGTCGGCATCTCCTCGATGATGGGGTCGATCAACTACGTCACCACCATCATCAATCTGCGGGCGCCCGGCATGACCCTGTTCCGGATGCCGCTGAGCATCTGGTCGCTGTTCATCACAGCCATCCTGCAGGCGATGGCCCTGCCCGTGCTGACCGTGGCCCTGATCCTGCAACTGCTCGACAAGACCATCAACACGACCTTCTTCTTGCCGCCGGGCGGCCTCGACTTTGGCAACCTGCACACCGCGGCCGGCGGCGGGCAGCCGCTTTTATGGCAGCACGTGTTCTGGTTCTATTCCCACCCGGCCGTGTACATCATGATCCTGCCGGCGATGGGCATGGTGTCCGACATCATCGCGACCTTCTCGCGCAAGCCCGTGTTCGGCTATCGGCCGATGGTCTACGCCCTCGCCGGCATCGCCGGGCTGGGCTTCATCGTCTGGGGCCATCACATGTTCCAGAGCGGCATGGACCCGCGGCTGGGCACCGGGTTCATGCTGGCCACGATCATGATCGCCCTGCCGTCGGCCGTCAAAGTCTTCAACTGGCTGGGCACCGCCTGGGGCGGCAACATCCGTTACACCACGCCGATGCTCAACGCCCTGGCGTTCGTGGCCATGTTCGTCATCGGCGGCCTCAGCGGCATCTTCATGGCGGCGACGCCGGTGGACGTCTATTTCCACGACACCTACTTCATCGTGGCCCACCTGCATTACGTGCTGTTCATGAGCAGCATTTTCGGCATCTTCGCGGGCATTTACTTCTGGTTCCCGAAGATGTTCGGCCGGATGATGAACGAGACCCTGGGCAAGGTGCATTTCGCGCTGACCTTCATCTTCGCCAACTGCACCTTCTTCCCGATGCACATCATCGGCATGGGCGGCCACCCGCGGCGCTATTTCGACTCGACGATGTACACGACCTGGGCGCACTTCCGCGAGCTGAACCAGTTCATGACGATCAGCGCGTTCGTGCTGGCCGCCGCGCAGCTGATCTTCCTCTTCAACTTCCTCTACAGCCTGTTCCGCGGCAAGGTGGCGGGCAGGAACCCGTGGCAGAGCAACACGCTGGAATGGACGGCCCCGTCGCCGCCGCCGCACGGCAACTTCGAGACGCCGCCGGTGGTGCGTCGCGGCCCGTATGAGTACAGCGTTCCCGGCATGGAGGCGGACTTCCTGCCGCAGACGGCGGAACAGCCCGCCGGCGTGCCGGAGCCGGTCCACGCGCATTGACGTGGATCGAAGGCGAGCCGGGGGGTTTATCCCCCCGGTCGAAGGTGCAATCGCGGAAACCATTTCCGGGGGCATAAAGC
>DATKHW010000180.1:0-3412 GCA_035546275.1 Gemmataceae bacterium | reverse complement strand
CTCACTAAAAACACATACCATAAAAAACGCTCTTCCCAACACCTGCACGGTTCTACGTGATAATCCGGTTTATCGCGTTGAATGAATCAAGGGGAAATAGGATGCAAAGCGTATCGTGCTTCAAGGTCTTGCTCAATGTATCGGATACGCATCTTAGTCTGCGGCCGGGCATGGCGAAGCCCTGCCGGACCATCAAACCGCGCAGGATTTGTTGTCGGCGTGGTGCTGGAGGGAGGAAGCAGCATGATTGAGCACTCCACCGTCGCCGTCCGGGGCGCCAACCTACATGTCGCGCGCGCCGGGCGGGGGCGGCCGCTGCTTCTCCTTCATGGCTGGCCGGAGTTCTGGTTGACCTGGGAACCGGTGATGACCCGCTTGGCAAACCGCTTCGACCTGATCGCGCCCGATTTGCGCGGCTTCGGCGGCAGCGACAAGCCGGAAGGGCCGTTCGGGCCGGCCGAGCAGGCGGAGGATCTCGTCGGGCTGCTCGACGCGCTCGGAATCGGATCGGTCGGGATCGTGTCGCACGACGTGGGCGCGACGATCACGCAGACGCTGGCCCGGCGCCATCCCAACCGGATCGTCGGCTTGTTCTTCTTTAACTTCATGTATCCGGGAATCGGCAAACGCTTTACCGCGCCCACCCATCTCCAGCACGTATGGCACGCCTGGTTCAACCAGAGCGACCTTGCGCCCGATTTGCTGGCGGCCTCACCGGAGGCCGTGCGCCGCTTTTTCACATTCTTCCTGCGGAAGTGGGCGCACCGGAAGGAGGCGTTCGACGACGCCGCGATCGATGCGTTCGTGGCCAACTTCCAGGCGCCCGGCAACCTCGCCGGCGGGTTTGCCCACTACCGCGCTGTTGCCGCCCAGCGCCGCGCGGAGGCATCCGACGATCCGCCCCCGCCGCAGCCGCCAATCCCGCTTCCGACCTGCGTGCGTTGGGCGCAGTGCGACCCGACGCTGCCGGCGGAGTGGTCCGATCGGCTGGCGGAAACCTTCCCGAACCTCGATTTTGCGCCCTTCCCGGACGCCGGCCACTTCCCGCACCGTGAGCAGCCGGACCGCGCTTCTGCCGAGATCGGAACGTTCTTCGAACGTCTGAGCGCGCCGGACTGGCAGGCGTGACTGCCGGCGCTTCGGCGGCCGAACGCGTCCGGCCCGGCACGCGATGGGTCTTGCTCGCGGTCGGGTTTCTGTGGGTCTACAATGGCGTCAACTTCCTCGCCTTTAAGGTGGGCGTAGACGCGTTGCCCGCGGCGTTCCTGGCGGCCATCCGTTTCACCGTGGCGGGCATCGTGCTGCTGCCGCTGGCAGTGTGGCGCGTCCTAGCGGACGAGCGTCCAGACGCGCCTTCCCTGCTCACGGCGGCGCTGCTGGGCATCGTCATGCTTGTTGGGGGCCAAGCCCTAGTGATTTGGGGCGTAAGCTATCTGCCCGCCGGCGAGGCGTCGGTGTTCGGGTCCACGCCGCCGCTTTACCTGGCGCTGTTCGCCTGGTTCGTGTTCCGGCAACCGCTCGACCGGCGGAAACTGCTGGGCGTCTGCGTCGGCTTTTTGGGAACGGCATTGCTGGGCTGGAGTTCGGCGTCGGGCGGCAGTTTTAGTCCGAAGGGCGCGGCGGCCATTCTGTCCGCGACGGCGTGCTGGGCCGCGGGATCGCTGGCCGCGACCCGGGTTACGCTGCCGCGCGACCCGGTCTTCAACCTCGCAGTGCAGCTTGTGACTGCCGGCTTGTTGCTGACCACGTTGTCCTGGCTCACCGGCGAGGCCGCAAGCGTTCGGCTGGCGGATGTTCCGGCTCGTGCTTGGGCGGCGCTGGCGTTCCTGACCATCGTCAGCACATTGCTCGGCTACGGCGTATTCAGTTGGGTTAACCAGACTGTCTCCCCCACGCTGGCGAACAGCTACAATTACGTCGCGCCGGTCATCACCCTTGTGCTCGCGTCGCTGTTCCTTGGCGAACGGCTGAACTGGTCCAAGGCCGCCGCCGCCGTCGCGTTGGGAGGCGTGGCGCTGATGGTGAGCGGCAAGGCTTCCAGCCGTCCGGAAGCGGCATGACGCCGTTCAGTGTCGCTTGGAGCGATGCCGCACTCGACGGCCTGCGCGCGCGCATTCGCGCCTACCGCTTCCCCAACGCCCCCGAGGACGCCGGCTGGCGCTATGGCTGCGACCCGGCGTTCCTGCGCGCCTTGTGCGCCTACTGGGCGGACGGCTTCGACATGCGCGGGGCCGAGGCATTGCTCAACCGCTACCCGCAGGTGACCCACCGTGTGGAGGGCATCGACCTCCATGCGATGCACGTCGTCGGGGAAGCCGGCGGGCGGCGTCCGCTGCTGCTGACCCACGGATGGCCGGGCTCGGTGTTCGAGTTCTGGGAGATAATCGAGCCGCTGGCGTTTCCGTCCCGCTTCGGAGGACGACCGGACGACGCGTTCGACCTGGTCATCCCGTCGCTGCCCGGCTTCGGGTTCTCCGGAAAGCCACGCACGCCAATTGGCGCCCGCACGACGGCGCGCCTGTTCGACACGTTGATGCGGGAGGGCTTCGGCTATCCCCGCTATTTCGCTCAGGGCGGGGATTGGGGCGCGGCGGTCACGGCCTGGCTCGCGCTGGAGCACGCCGGGTCGGTGTGGAGCATCCATCTTAACTCGGTGCTGGTGATGCCAGCTGGCGAGCCGCACACCGAGGAGGAGAAGGCTTGGCGCAGCACCCGCGCCGCCGCTGAGGAAGCGCTTGGCGGCTACCAGGTGCTGCAACGGACCCGGCCGCAATCGCTCGCCTACGCCATGGTGGACAACCCGGTCGCGCAGGCCGCCTGGATCGTTGAACGCCTGCACGACTGGGCGGACCTGCGGGAGCGCCCGTTCGACGCGGTGTTCACGCGTGACCAGATCCTGACGGAGGTAATGATCTACGTGATGAACGACGCCTTCCTGACGGCAAGCTGGTTCTACGCGGCGGCGCCGGCTGAAGGTGTGAACCTCATGCCGGAGGGGCGACGAGTACGCATTCCGACAGCCGTGGCGGCGCACCCGGATCCGCGCGCGCCGTTTCCGCCGCGCTCGTGGGTGGAACGGGGCTACGACGTCGTGCGCTGGACCGACCTGCCGGGCGGCGGGCATTTCGTCGCGATGGAGGTCCCGGACCTGTTCGTGGCGGACGTGCGGGCGTGGGCTCGCGGCATCCCAGCTCACTGAGTGCCGCCAGCTATGCACGCTCACCATATGAGCGAGGCGTACCAGTATTTTCTTGTCCAGGTGTGATCTGCTTCCCCGATGAGCGAGACGCCGTCATTGTAGATGCGCCCGTTCCAGTCCAGGTGCAGGCACTTGCCTTTCATGATCCCAACCTGGGATCGAAACGCCTTTGGGCAGATCGTCCGTCTTCGACTCTGACGACGCGGAAATAGA
>DATKHW010000179.1:0-17545 GCA_035546275.1 Gemmataceae bacterium | reverse complement strand
TGCAATCGGGAAAATCAAGCGGTGCGGCGGGACTCGCGGTGCTGCTCGGCGCAGAGCGGACAGGCACAGGTGAGGTCGCGCGAGAAATCGACTTCTACGCAGTGGCGGTCGCTGCTGAGATGAAAGGCCAGTTCCCATTCGAGGCGCCGGACGCAGAGCACGTCGGCCAGGCAACCCCGGACGCCGCGCTCCCAGGCATACTTTTCCAGCGTCTCGAATAGCTGGGCGGCGCCGTGACCGGCCCTGGCCCCGCCGACGGTTCCGTGCGTCGGCGGGACGAATCTTACCCCAGCGGCGCGGCGAATGAAAAGAGCAACTGGCGAGCGGCTGGCTTACGCTGGTCCATTGCCAGCGATACAATCGGCGGACATGAAAGTCCTCGTGCTCGCTGTCCGCGGCCTTCAGACGGCCTACGTCGGCTGCTACGGCAATCCCTGGATCGCCACACCGGCCCTTGACGCCCTGGCGGCGGGCGGCGTCGTCTTCGATCGGCATTTCGCCGACCGCGCCGACGCCGACGGCGCCCGCCTCACCTGGCGCGACGGCCGGCATCATCCGCCCGACTCGCCGCACCGGGAGTCCTCCGCCGATGCAACCGCGGACCTGATCGAAGTGCTGAAAAAACGCGGCGTGTACACGTGCCTGATCGTCGACGACAGCCGACCGGCTGAAGTCGGCCTTGAACACAACGGGGACGAGGTACATCGGGCTGCGTCGTTTGGTGCAGTCTTGGAGGCGGCCTCGGCCGCGCTGCACCGGCTGTCCGGCCGGGGCGACTGGCTGCTGTGGGTGGACCTGGCCGCGCTCCTTCCGCCGTGGGATACGCCGGAAGAGTTCGTGGCGCCGTACTTCCAGGAAGAGCCGGCCGACGACGAGGATGTTGAAGGGGAAGAAGTGGAATTGGAGCCGCTGACGCCGTTGAGAAATCCGCCGATCGGCCGGGTTGACGCCGAGGACGACGAACTGTTTCTGCAATTGCAGGGAAGCTACGCTGGCGCCGTGTCGTGGCTCGACGACGGGATCGGGCGGCTGCTGCAGCGGCTGGACGTCGTGAACGCGGGCCATGAGATTATGGTCGTTCTGACGGCCGATAGTGGGCTTGCGCTCGGCGAACACGGCTATGTCGGCCCTGGCTGTCCGCACACGCATGCGGAGGCGACGCACCTGCCGCTGATCCTGTGCCTGCCGGGCGCCGACGAGGCTGGACGCCGCGTGGCGGCCCTGACGCAGGCGGCGGACCTGGCGCCGACCTTGGCCGACGTATTCGACGTGGAGCTGCCTTCCGCACAAGGCTGCACGTTGCTGCCGCTGGTGTACGGCGAGGTGGAGGAGCTACACCCCTACGTTTCCTCCGGGGCGCGCGCGGGCGACGCAGTGGAGTGGTGTTTACGGACCCTCCAATGGGCTTTTATGCTGCCGCTGCCCTCGGGCCCGCCGCGGCTGTACGTGCAGCCGGACGATCGCTGGGAAGCGACCAATGTGGTGCAGCATCACTTGGAGTTGGTGGAGGGCCTGGAACGAACGTTAAGCAGCTTCGTGGAGGCGTCGCGCCGGCCGGGGCCCCTTGAGCCGCCGCCGCTGCCGCAGACGGAATCGGGGGATCAGGAGCGGCATGGTGGATCAGGCGATTAGGCGGCCTGTTCCATGAATCGTGGCGGCGCCTTGGAAAGGCGCAGGAAAATGCCTCCGCCTGTGCCGTGTTGGACGCTTTTGAGAACCCGCAATGTACAGGGGCGCCTCAGCTCCGGTTTTCGGATCCCACTGCTTGGGTGGGCTTGCAAGCCCCGGAATCTCTATCGGCTCCCAGCGGGTACTCCATCGGTTCGTCAAAAGATCCGTCCAATTCACGAACACCGCAGAGGCATTGCACCGTCGTTCCCGACGGTGCAAGTTGACTCTACCACGGCCGCGGCCGGCTTTCAAGTGATTGCTATGCCTTGTGGCCGCATCGGTCCGCGGTCCTACAATTGGGGAAAGAGATGGCTGATTCTTCCGAAAAGGGGCGATTCGTGGCCGACACTTCCCTTATTACCGGCGTCTTGCTCATCATCCTCGGCTTATCGACGTTTTTCAGCACGGGCCTGATCCACTACACCGCCCTCATTCCCGCCGGCTTCGGCTTGGTACTGGGCGTCCTCGGAGCTGTGGGCCGCAAGGAGAACATGCGGAAACACGCCATGCACGCAGCCGCTGCTGTGGCGTTGATCGGCTGCCTGCTGGCCCTCGGCCGGCTCGTTTACAAGCTCTTCACCGACGGCATCACGGACTGGGCAGCCGGCATGAGTCTTATCGCCATGGCCGCCCTTTGCGGCGGCTTCACGGCCCTGTGCGTCAAGTCGTTCATCGACGCCCGCCGCCGGCGCAAAGCCGACGCCGCGCCGCCGCCCTAAATCGCTTTGCCGCCGACATGGCGAAAGAGTTCAAGGAGCGGCTCCGCGAAAAAGCCGCTCATCGCCGTGCAGAAGCCCAGCACGCCGACCGCAATGCCGACGATCCAAAAAACCCGGTTCTTGGCCAGCAGCGCCACCGAACAGAGCACCAATGCCAGCTCGATGCCCAACTCGCCCAGGTCGAAGAAATTGCTGCTGGCATGAGCCGATTCGCCTTCCTCCTTAAGTTTCTTGGCGTCCTCTTCCAATTGGGCCGTCTCCTTTTCGTCCTTTTCCGCAACCTCCTCCCACTTCTTTTCCGCGTCGGCGGCTTTCTTGCCCGCTTCGCTGTCCGGCGCGTCCTTGTTCAACCGTCTCAGTAGTTCGGCGTCGGCCTTATACATGTTGCCCCGGTTCTTCTTGGCCTGGTAATGGGCCCATGAATCGGACTCCTCGGTCTTCTTGACCTGCACCTCAGCATGCGACCGATGGCTGAGCAAGGTGACGCTGGCCAGCGCCGCCGCCACGATGGCCATCGACAGGGCCACGCGCCGGGCGAACGGGTAATGGGCGGCGTGCTGGGCGTGTTCCGCTTCTTCGAGATGATGCTCGGTCTCGCTCATGGGCTTCTCCGGGGTGATCGCGGTTTTAGCGCGGTTGCGCCTGGGATTGGCTCTGCTCCACAACCGAGTCAAAAACGCGCACGCGCTTCCAGTTGCTCTTGTTTTCCGCGATGAACTGCAAGTGCGCCGGCGTCGTCTGGTAGGCGTCATGCGCCGCCTGGTCGGTGAAGACGACGTGCAGGGCCACGTCGAATTCCAGATCGTTCACGTCGCGGCGCAGGTCGGCGGCCAGCTCGCCGCAAGCAAAGAAGACAACGCCGGCGTGCGGCGCCAGGTATTTGCGGCTGGATTCGACTAGGCGGGCGCGCGCAGCGGGGGAACGATCGTGCAGCGAGAAAAAAACATTGTGGGCTAGGAGACGGCCCCTGTCGCTTGGCTGAGTCATGCGCTGCTCCGTCGGGTTCGGGCCCGGCGGACTCGCCGGGGTTCCCCCTTTTGGTACGCCGGAGGACGCAACGCGGCAAGCGTCTGGATTGATGGCGATCCGTTTTGACGGAAATGGCTTTTCGCGGCGGTTCGCACGCAAGGCTTCGTCACGTGACTTTGCGCTGGGTGGTCAGCCCATCCGCGGCGGCGACCAGCGCCAAGAATTCGGCCCGCCGACCGTCCGGGTCAGCGCCCAGCGCGGCACGAGCCGTGGCCTTTACGGCGGCGTAATCGGCGTCGCCGTGCATGGCGCCGGAGAGCAGCAGGCCGAATTCCGCCGCCGCCGCCGCAAAACGGAAGTCCTCCGGCGCGTCGGCGAAGCGGCGTGCGGCGCCAGTCAATCGGCCGGCCGCCACGCCGGCCTGACCGGTTCGAATCCGACAGCGGATTTCGGCCGTCAGCCAGTCGCCGTCGTCCCCATGTCCAGCGGGCACAATTTCATAAAGAGCGGTCACGGCTCGGCCGGCGCCGAGCGTTTCCACGGCGCTCGCCGCTAGGCTGCGTCGGCCCTCAGAACCAATCAGCCGATAGGCCGCCACACGCCGAGGGTTGAAAGTCACGCGCACCTGCACCTCGCGCGCCTCTGCATTGGACCGCGCGCGCAAACCGATCCGCGCCAGCTGATGCGCCGCGTCCCAGGGACATTCCGCCAGGTCCAGCGTCAGCGAAACGGCGTCGTCGCCCGACGGTTCCGGATAGGAATAGGCGAAGGAATTGACCAAGTCGGCCGTGCGCACCGAATCGGGCGCCGGCAAACGCTGCTCATCCAGCAACGCCCGCCGCAGGTCGCGATAGGCCGTCGGATCCACGCTTAGCGGAAAGGATGAAACCGGGCTGTGTTCCACATCCACGAAGGGACTGGCGGCCCGCGGCGCATCGCCGGCGCCGGAATGCAGCCGGCCCCAAGGCGAATCGAGGCCGACGGCTACGTCGTTGGCGCCGTCATCCGCCGCGCCCGGTGCGGCGCGACCGCCGGCGCGGGGCGAAGAGCCGTTGGGGTCGTAGCGCCAGCAAAGCAGCAGCAGGCCGAATGTGAGCAGCAGCACGGCCGCGACCGCCGCCGTCGTGGCCATGCGGTGGTAGCGGACCCACGGATTGACTTTGCCCGGCCCAAGCCGTCGCGCCCGGTCCATGGCCCGGCTCAGCGACGCGGCCGGGGGCGGCTGCGTGCGCATTCGCTCCACGGCGTCCCGCAGCCCATCGCCCAACTCGCCCACGAAGGGGCGCTCTTCCAGCGGGTTCGGCCTTTCGTCCACGGCTATTCCCTCTTCGCGGGTTCGACCAGGGCGGCCTCCAGCTTGGCCCGCGCTTTGTGCAGCGCCGCCGCCGCGGCGCCCGGCGTGATCGACAACGTCTCCGCGATTTGCTGATAAGGCAGGTCTTCAAAATAGCGGAGGCAGAACACCTCGCCCTCACGCCGCGGCAGCCGGCTGATCGCCTCGCGCAGCCGTTCGGAGGTCTCGCGCTCCAGCAGAGCCGCGTCCGGCGCATCCGTCGCCGCCGTCAGCTGCAGGCCCTCCAGCGGCGTCGTCTTGCGCCGTTGGCGCAACCGATCCAGCGCGCGGCAAGCCGCCAGCCGGCGCAGCAGCGCCACCCAGTAGCGCACAGGGTTGGTCTGCTGCAGCTGGTGGACTTGCAGAAATACGTCCTGAACCACGTCCTCGGCGTCGGCCGCGTTGCCCAGGATGCGCCAGGCCGTGCCGTACACCATCGGACCGTGTTCTCGGACGATGCGGTCCCAGTCGGTCGCCACGCCGACCTCCTCCTCCCGGGAACGGCGGCTTATCCATCTAGTCGCACGTCTAGGTTGGATGTTACCTCATGGGACCGAATTTCGACCATGCTTGAAAAGAAAGGGAGAAGGGGAGAAGGAGAGAAAGGGAGAAAGAGAGACAGCTTCTCCCTATCTCTCCTTTTCTGCTTCTCCCCTTCTCTATAACACAGCGAGCCGGCCGGAGGTCACAGCGCCTTCCGGTCGGCTCGTCTTTGGGAACTGGGTGAGGGCGAATCGGCGCTTACTTGGGCAAGAGGAAATTGCACGCCAGCCAGGCGACGGCGCCCGCCAGCAAGGCCAGCAGGACGTAGCCCAGGGCGCCCATGCGCTGCCCCAGCGACTTCGGCGCTGGGTCCTGTTCCGCGGCGGCCGGCTGCGGCTCCGGCGCTGCTTCCGGTTGCGGCGGTGGAGGCGGCGGAACTTGCGCCGTAGGCGGCGCCGGGGTTGGCCGCAGCGGGGCCGGCCGGAGTTTGGGCGCGACGGCCGACGGAGCGCGAGGCGGCAACGGACCGGTGGGCCGAGGTCCGGGGCGCGCCGCCGCATCCTGTTTTGCCGCCGGCTTGGCCGCCTCGGCGTTCGGCGCGGCGGCTGTTTGCTGCGGCGACCGCAGCCGCGGAATGGTCATGGTCGGCCGAGTCCGCACGGCGCCGACGGCCGGCGCAAACGGCCGAAGCACTTCGATCAGCTCGGCGCAGCTGGGATAGCGCGAAGCTGGCGTCTTTTGCATCAGCCGTTCGACCACGGCGGCCAGGCCTTCGGGAACTTCCGGCGCCAGCTCCTTGATCGATTTCGGCTGCCGGTGCTGATGCGCCATCATCTTTTCCACGGCCGTGCCTTCCGGGAACGGATACTGCCCGGTCAGGCAGTAGTACATCACGCAGCCCAGGCTGTACTGATCGCCGACGGCCGTCAGGTTCGTCGGGTCCATGATGCTTTCGGGGCTGGCGCAATCCAGCCCGGAGTTGACCGAGTTGGCCGTGGACATCGTATCCACCAGCGATTCGCCTTCCGTTTCCGCCAGCAGACACCCAATGCCGAAATCCAGGATGCGAACGGAGCCGTCGGGAGCGATCATCAGATTGGACGGCTTGAGCAAGCCGTGGAACAGACCCTGCTGATGGCACAGGTCAAGTCCCTCCGCGGCCTGAATGGCGTGTTGGACCGACTTTTCCGTGCCGAGCTTGCCTTCCCGTTGGACGATCTTGTCGAGGGTTTCGCCTTCCACGAGCGGCCAGGCAAGGTAGTGCATGCCGCCCGCGGTGCCCACATCGACGAACGGAACGACGGCCGGGTGCTGGCATTGTTCAAAGAGCCGAACCTTGCGGCGGGCGATGCGGACGTTCCACATGCTGCGCCGCGGCAGCACCTTGACGGCGTAAAAATTGCTGTCGGTTTTGGACTGGGCCTTGTAGACGGTGCCCATGCTGCCGGAGCCGAGAGAGTCCTGCAGGGTGAACGGCCCCAGGACGAAGCCCTGGGTCTTGCCCTGCAGCAGGCGTTCGGCCTGGAAATCCGTGAGAATGCCTTGCGCGACGAGAAACTCGGCGAGGGCGGGCGGTTCGGCGCCGGCGTTCTTGGCGAGGAATTCGCCGATTACCTGATCCAGCTGTCCGCGGTCAATCAGGTTGCTCCGGCGCAGGTCCCAGACGAACCACTCGCAGGCTCCGAGGTCGGTAGTCACCATTTTCGGCGGCGTCCTTTGTGTTCAAGGGGGGAATGCGCGGTCCACAACTCCGCGCCCTGTATCCACCCGCGGGCGGCCCTTGGCCGCGGCGGACAGGGAACCGTCCCCGGCCCGATAGTAAGCCGCATGAGGCGTCAGGCGATTCCACTGCTGCCGAAAGGATGGGACAAAAAAACGAGACTGTCAAACAGATCGCGCGGCCGCCAAAGCGATTGCGCCAGCTGCGCTTGGCGGCCTAAATCATGTAATACCAATCCGCTTTATCCGGAGATGCTTCGCCGCGCCGCGGGCAGGTCGGGCACACGTCGTCGCCGAGAATCTCGTAAGCCCGCCGCACCGCCTGCAGCGTGGACGACATCACCATCGCCTCCTCCAGAAACACGCGGTCGCGCGGCAGCCAGCGGTGGAAATGCAGGTTTTCGAGGATCTGCGCGAAGTCCGGACGGACGCCGCACAGCAGCACCGTCGCCTTGTGAATTGCCGCGTCCTCCAGGAAATGTTGCAGCCTTTCCAGACACACCATATCCGGGTTGCGGACGCGCTTCAGCCGCAGGATGACGACCCGCGCGCCCTGTTCGATGCGGCGCCGAAGGTCCGCCAAAAAGTCGTCCAGCTCCGGGGCGGCGCCGAAAAACAGTTCTCCCTCCAGGTTCAGCAGCACCATCTTGGTGCATTCGGGGTCGCCCGGCTGCTTTTCGCGCACCACCCGTTCCCGGCTGACGACCAGCTCGCTGGCTTGCAGGCGGGCGGCCCGCGGCACAAAAAACAGGAAGGAGAAAAAAGTGCCAATGAGGATCGAGTATTCCACGGGAAAAGCGATCGCGGCGCCGACGGTGATGAGGCAGACGCCGGCGTCGAAGCGCGTCGCCCGGAGGCAATAGCCCAGGCGCTTCCAGTCCACCAGACGGAACGCCGTTACAACGAGCAACCCGGCCAGCGCCGCCTTGGGTACGTACCGCGCCAGCCCCGCGAACACCGCCACGGCGACGGCCACCGCCGCTGCCGCGATGATTCCGGAAAAACGGCTGACGGCCCCTGCCTGGTGGTTGATGGCAGAGCGCGTCAGCGAGCCGGAGCCGGGCATGCAATTGCACAGCGATCCGGCGACGTTGGCCAGCCCCTCCGCCAGGCACTGCCGATTGAAGTCGATCCGTTGCCGCGTCCGGGACGCGATCGACTTGGCGACGGCCAGCGCCTCCAGCAGACCAAGCAGGGCGATGGCAAGCGCACTGCCGCTCAGGCCTCGCACCCAGGCCCAGTCGCCGACGTGCATGGGATGGTAGACCAGCTGCACTTGCATGTCCGCGTCGGTAAGCCCGAATTGCCACGCGACCAGGGCCGCCAGGACGACGCCGATGAGCATGTCCGGCAGCAGGACTTTCAGCCGTTTTTCCAGCCGGCGCAGCAAGATCACGACGACGGCAGTGCCCGCCCCTAGCGCGACGGAGGTCCATTTGATGGCTTTGCCCGGCCCGAGCGCCGTGAGCGTGGCCCAGAGTCGGACCACGAGCAGCTGGTCGTCCGCGCCTTGCTGCTTGACGCCGAGCAAATTCGGCACTTGGCCAAGCGCCACCAGAAGGCCGGCCCCCGCCATGAAACCCAGGACGACCGACTCTGAAATATAGCGGGTCAAATCGCCCATTTTGAGCAAGGCGATGACCACCTGAAAGACGCCCACCATGAGGCACAGCAGAAAAACCGCTTGCAACCGCTCGTCCGGGTTCTGGGGGCCGTGCGGATCGAGCGCCAGCCCGGCGATGGCGCTGAAGACGACAAGCGAGATGGCGTTCGTCGGTCCATTGATGAGGTGCGACGACGAGCCAAGCAGCGAAGCGACCGCGGTCATGACGACGGCCGTATAGAGGCCGTAGACCGGAGGAATACCCGCGATCTGGGCGTAAGCCATCGCTTGCGGCAAGGCGACGGCGGCCACGGTGAGTCCGGCGATCAGATCGCGGCGCAGGCCGGAGCGGCCGTAAGCGGCGAGTCGCTCCGTCAGGTGAAGGTTTAGCATGCCGTCGTCACTCCGCAACAGCCCGCGGGACGCCGAACGGCGTTAGCATAAGCGCCGATTGGCTGTTTGTATTGTCGGACTTCTGGTGCGTCGTGGTACATCAGATGCTGACTAACATGATAAACTTAGAAATGAATCTGTCGAGACACAACACGCGAACGAGTGGGAATGATATGCTGCGGTTTAACTTGCGACGCCACTGCTTGCGGCTCGTTTGCCTCAGGATAATATGCTTGACAATACATCATTAAGACGATAATAGTAATTACGATTTGGCTCTTCCGCCCCGTTTCAGGAGTTTCCTCGTGTCTCGCAATCGCATCGCCAGCTTGCTTTCATCAATCCCCGCGCCGTTTTCCTTCCCTAGCTCCGGCTTCATGGCATGTCCGGCCGTGCTGTTGCAGGCCGGCAGCGAGGAGCAGCAGGCCTTTCGACGGCGAATCCACCGGTGGGCCCTGGAACAGGCCGCTGCTGTAATGCAGCCGTCTCTCCTGGAGCGGTTCGGGAGGGATTTGCTCAACTGACCTCGTTCCAACTCGAAATTATGCAGTGACCGCCGCTGTCGCCCCGGCTGCGCGGGCCGTCCGTCCTCCGCGCGGAGAAGTTCCATGTTCAACCGCTTGTTCCTGGTCCTGAAGCGCCGCCGCGAGACGGCTACGGCAGTCTGCACTGTCGTCGCGCTGGCTGCCTGCGGCTGCGGCAACGGCCGAACACCCGTCTATCCGGTCCATGGGGAGGTCCATGTGGACGGCCAGCTGCCCGTGCATGCGCTGGTGACGTTTCATCCCGTCGCCGGCGACGGCACGGGCGTTGTGCTCCCAACCGGCCAGGTGGACGACAAGGGCCGCTTTACGCTGACGAGCTACGTCAGCGGCGACGGCGCCCCGGAGGGGGAGTACCGCGTCACCGTGGCGTGGTTCCTGTCGTCGGGCCGGCTCAACGACGACAGCCCACCGGTCAACTGCCTGCCTAGCCGTTACGCCCGGCCTGACACGACTCCGCTCCGCGCGGTCGTTCGCAAAGGCGGCGTTGATCTGGAGCCGTTTCAGCTGCAAGCGCGCTGATTCGGCCATACCGCATGACGTCGCCCCCAACCCACGGAGGTTCCCTTGAGAGTTCCAACCGCACGACGCCCCGCGTTCACCTTAATCGAGCTGCTGGTGGTGATTGCGATCATTGCCATCCTCATCGGTCTCTTGCTCCCCGCCGTCCAGAAAGTCCGCGAGGCAGCCTCTCGCATCCAATGCACAAACAACCTGAAACAGATCGGCCTTGCGCTTTACAACTACGAATCGGCCACGCATACCTTCCCGACCAGCACCCGGCCGGAGAGCGGCCCGCGCCTCAGCTGGACCGTCGCCATGCTCCCGTTCATTGAGCAGGCCAACCTGGTGAAAAACTACGATCCGACGCAGAATTGGGACGCGCCCGGCAATCTCGCGATCACATCGCAGCAAGTGAAGATTTTCCAGTGCCCCTCGACGCCGAACCCGAATCGGCTGGACGGCGATCCGCAGCCGCCGGCCGTCTGGGGTCCCGAGGTTGCCGTGACGGATTACGCGGCGGTAACGGGTGTGGACCCGACGCTTGCCGCCCTCTATCCCGGTCAAATCCAGGCCCTGCCCGGCATCCTGATCCGCAACGACGTGGCCACGATCGCGGCGGTGACGGACGGCCTGTCCAACACCGTCATGGTTACGGAGTCGGCCGGACGGCCCAATGTCTACCGGCTGGGCAAGCAATTCGGCGCCCCGCCGACCGACCGCGTCAATGGCGGCGGCTGGGCGCGGCCGGCTTCCGACCTGGTCGTAAAAGGCTCGACGTTGGACGGCGTATCCGTCCCCGGCCCCTGCCCCTTCAACTGCACCAACGGGCTGGACGTGAACGGCCGAGGCTTCCCCGATCCGGTGTACGGCACGGACGGGACCAGCGAAGCGTTTTCGTTCCATGTCAACGGGGTGAATTCGCTGCTGGGGGACGGCTCGGTACGCTTCGTGACCAGCGGCATCAGCATCATCACATGGGCCGCCCTGGCCACTCGATCCGGCGGCGAGGTGATCGATTCGTCGGGCTATTGAAACCGCCTGGTTCGGAGCTTTGCCTTCCCGCATCTTCGTCCTACGATGAGCATATCGCCGCGAAGGTGCGGGAAGGAATTCATTGTGCTGACTGTGCTGAGCGGGCCGAACATCATTCTCGGTTTGAAGATCGCGGTCGTCGCCGTTTCGTTGCTGCTGCTGGCCTCGGTCGCGGCCCTGGCGCTCGGTAAGATTCGGCTGCACGGCCGCATCAACCTGGCGTTCTTCATACTGACGATCACGGCCCTAATCGCGTTCGAGGTCGTCATCCGCTTCATCAATCCCCGCGCCTTCGACTACTTCAGCGACCAGGATAGTAGGGCGCTTTCCATTCACCTGTGCTTTTCCGTGCCATCGGCGCTCCTGATGCCGCTCATGTTGTATACGGGCCTGGCGCACCGCCGGACGGCGCACCTGATCCTGGCGTGTGTGTTCGCGGTTCTGTGGATCGGCACGTTCGTCACAGGCGTCTTCTTCCTGCCGCACACCGCCGGCCACTAAGGCGATCAGCGCTTCGGAGTCTTCCATGCCCCTCTTTGGCGCCCACATGTCGATCGCCGGCGGCTGCCACAACGCCATCCGGGAAGCGACGGAGCATGCCTGCGACGCCGTGCAGCTGTTCACGAAGAACTCGAACCAGTGGAACGCGCGCGATTTCACCCATGAGGAAGTCCGGCAGTTCCGTGAAGCGCTTTCGGCCAGCGGCCTGCAAAGTCCCACCGCCCACGATTCGTATCTCATTAATCTCGCCTCACCTGACGAAACGCTGTATCGCCGATCGGTGGAGGCATTCGTGATCGAGCTGCAACGGGCGGAGCAGCTGGGACTGAGCTTCCTTGTGATGCACCCCGGCGCCCACATGAATTCCGGGGAAGACGCCGGGCTGGTGCGCGTCGCTCGCGCCCTGGACGAAATCCATGCACGCTGTCCAAATTACCGCTGTCAGGTGCTGATCGAGACGACCGCCGGCCAGGGGACGACGCTCGGCCGGCGCTTCGAGGAGCTGGGCCGGCTGCGGTCCTTGGTCGCGGCGGCCGATCGGCTGGGCGTCTGCCTCGACACCTGCCACGTCTTTGCAGCCGGTTACGCTCTGTCGCCGCGCGCGGAGTACAAAAAGACAATGGAGGAATTCGACCGTACAGTCGGATTGGAGCATTTACGGGTCTTTCACGTCAACGATAGCCTGAAGCCGCTCGGCAGTCGGGTCGATCGGCACGCCCACATCGGCCGCGGCTGTCTCGGGCTAGAGCCTTTCCGCCTGCTGGTCAACGATCCGCGCTTTCGCGATCGACCGATGATCCTGGAGACGCCTAAGGAAGAAGGCGATAACGACGACATGGATACAGTGAATTTGAATGTGCTGCGCGGCTTGTTGGGCGCCTAGCACGCCGCAAATCCGTAATCACGGCGTTCCCTGATCTACGGAGCCGTTCCGGCGCATGCAATCTTGGGCCGACGGGATCGGCTCCCGTTGCTCGCCGCGCCTCCGAACGCGCTCATTCATGGTTCGGCCGGCCGTCCTCCGCGTACTGGAAATGCTGCGCCTGTCCCTTGGCGTCTTTGAAAGAGGTCAGCAGCCCGCTTGGGTTGTACTCAATTTCAAAAGCGCCGGCGCCAGGCGGTGTGATGCGCGTCAGCCGACTGTCCGCGCCCGTTTCCAGCGTGGTGCGCTCCCCGCCGGGCGCGACCAAGGCGATCGGTCGACCGGCCTTGCGTTCGACCTTCGTCACAGCCCCCGATCGATCGTGAATCTCCTTCAGCCGCCAGGCCGCGTCATACACGAAACGATAGATCAACGCTCCCGTCTCGGCGTCCAGCGTTTTCAGATGCCGTCCAAGGCCGTCGAAGACGTACAACTCCTTGTGGTTTTCGGATTGAATGAGAATTTCACTATCCGAAATGCCGTCGAAGGCGGGGGAAATGCGGCGGACGCTGCCGTGGCCCACGTCGGAAATGTACAGGTCGCCGTCCGGACCGACCGCGACGCCGACCAGTCCGGATACGTCGCCCTGGTTGTGAGGCAAGTACAGCGCCAGCTGCGCCTCCAGCGCCGGCGTCCTTTCGCCCGTCTGCTGCCACGTCGACTGCCCGCCCCCCGCGACGGTCGTGATGACGCCGTCCGGCGCCACGCGGCGAATCCGGCCGTTGCGCGCGTCGGCGACATATAAGCTCCCGTCTGGCCCAAGAGCGAGGCCCGACGGCTCGTTCATCTGCGCCTTGTCGGCCGGACCGCCGTCGCCGCTGAATCCGGGCGTTCCCGTGCCGGCCGCCACGGAGGGCTTGCGATCCGGTCCGACGCGCCACACGCGGCAGCCGTCGGCGTCAGCCACGTACACCGTGCCGTCGGGGGCCGCGACTACGGCCGTCGCCGTGTGCAGCTGCACCGGATCGGTCGGCCCGCCCAGAAAAAAGCTGATGTTTCCGTCGCTATCGACCCGGCAAACGCTGTTGTTGTTGTAATGCTGCGTAACAAACAGGTCGCCGTACGGCCCCAGCGCGAGGCCGCGCAGGTGGCTGATTCGCGCGCTGGTCGCCCTGGTCCCATTGGCCGAGTCGATGTCCGCCCTGGCGCCCTGGCCGCCCGCGGCCGTTTGCAGCTCGCGGCCGTGCAGACGCAGCACGGCGGCCTCGCCGTCGTCGGCAATGGTCAGGTAGCCGTCCGAGCCGAGCGCCAGTCCGATGGGGCGGCTCAGCGGCGTTTGCACGTTTCCTGCCGCGGTGGCGATGAGACCATCGGGCTTGATGCGACGGACTCGACCCTGACGAGCATCGGCGACGTACACGCTGCCGTCCGGCCCGGCGACCAGGCCGCGCGGCAGGTTCAAATTGGCCAACGTCGCCAGCTGGTCGTCGTCGTTGTAATCCGGTACGCCGGTGCCCCCGGCCACGGTCGTGGCAACGGCCGGCAATTGCGCCGCCTCGCGCCGGCCCCCGCCGCCCAGATAGAGGACGCGGCCGATCGGATCGTAAGCATGGTGCACGTTGAGCGTCCAGCCGCCGAGCGCCGCCGTCCGGGCGTCCCATCCGCCCAGCATCACGCGCTGCTCACGCCACAGCACGGCCTCCTGAGGAATCGGACATAGGCCATCATAAACGTAACCGATGCGCACCGTCGCGGGTCGGCGTCCCGGCGCCGGTCTGCCGTAGGCGTCAAGGCCGTCCCAGTGGAAGGCGGTTTTGAGGTTCGGGCCCGGCTTGTCAAAGGATTCCTTGCGGCGCGTTCCTGCAATTTGCACGTCCAGCTCGATGCGCTTGAGCCCTTTGGGGACCTCGGCGCCGGTCAGGGCGAGGTTCAGCGTGCAGGGCGCCAGCATCCGCGGGGCGGCCCGGTCGCTGCTGTAGCAGAGCTGGAAGGGCGTTCCCGCGACGGCCGTGGTCTCCGAAACCGGCGCCGTCGCTTCGGCCGCCGAAACTATTGCCCACGGCGGCGGGACCGCGCCGTCCGGCGGCCGAATGGGAAAGAAGATGGCCCAGGTCCCTGTTTTGGTCAGCGGCAGCCGCCAGAGGGTTTGCTCCTTGCCATACAGCTTGTGAACCGTCATCGCCTCCGCCAGCTTCGCATCGGCGTCACCCGGCGTTCCGTCGTGCTTCGGCTCGCCGGGGTGCGCGTCGCCCGAATCGTTCAGCCCCTTGGGAAAATCGTCCACTCGGATCACGGCGCCCGACGTCTCGCTGCGGACCCAGCGCCCCGGATCGGCCTCATAATGGTAGATCGGCAGCTCCGTCCCCACCGGAAGATGGAGGAAATTCTCGACATAATAGTTCACCGACGGGCGGAAGACGCCCCAGCGCGCGCCCATTTGGGGGCTGGCCTGCTCCACGGCCAGCTCAAAAGCATAAGCGCAAGTGGAGGCCGGCGGGGCCGCCGCTGGCAGGGCCGTTTCCGCTTGCTGGGCAGCGGCGGCGTATTCCCGCAGCGAAAAGGACAGCTTCTCTTTGAGCGCGGGGGCGCCGCCGCTGAATTGGACGGCGGCGGTCAGACCAGGCGGTGCGATGAGCGTCGGCTGCCGGGCCAAGTCGCCCGGCACGCTTTCGCCGCGCAGGCTCGGCGCGGCGCCGTCGTCGGTTGCATGCCACGGCAGCTTGAGCACGCCGACCGGAGCGGGCGCCGGCGCCAAAACAACATCGGGCATAACCACGTAATCCTGCCACGGAACCGCGGCCGGGCGCCGCGCCGTCAGGAATCCCTGCTTCTCGTAAACGATCACCGTGGGCCCGCCGCCGTTGACCGGGAAATCAAATCCGCCGTCGGCGTTGCTGAGCGTCAGTCCAGACGACGACCCGGCGATGCTGATCTTGGCCTTCTCCAGCGGCTTGCCGTCCGGCGTCAGGACCTTGCCGCGCAAGACGGCGGCGCGGCGTCGTTGGATGTCGCTTCTTGCCGGCAGACCGCCCGACAGGCTCACCGGGGCGGCCTTGAAGAGCGACGGATCGTCCGGGTCGTCGCCGCCGCCCGCTTTGTCGTTGTCATCCTTCTTCACCTCGGCGGGGCCATGCGCCGGAGCGAAGCGATCCCGGAAAAGGAAATAGGCCGCGGTTCCAGCGACGGCGGCGACGGCGACGGCGGCGAGGCCGATGGCGATTGTGCGTTTCGTCATCCCAGGACTCCGCGGAGCGATCGGGACCGCCGAGTTCGTTCTGGATGGGCCGGCGGCGGGGATGGATTGGAGTGTAAACCGGCCAGCGCCGGTGGTCAAGAAAGCCAGACGATCCATCATGGAGTTGCTGACACCGCCGCGACGCGCAGTGACGGGGCCTGTGCGTTGCAAAGCCGACCAAAACAAACAGGGGCGCGTCAATGACGCGCCCCCCGCGGAGAGGTTCAAACTCCGACGTTACGCACCGGCCGATTCACCGACCTTGTAACGCACGAATTTGACCAGTTTTAGCCCGGCGGCGCCGAGCAGTTGCCCGACCGTCTTCGTGTCGTCCTTGACGAAGGGCTGTTCCACCAGGACGTTTTCGCCGTACCAGGTCTTCATCTTGCCTTCGGCGATCTTCTCGACGATGTTGGCCGGCTTGCCCTTGCCCTGCTCCGCGGCCTGCGTCTGGGCGATCTCCATTTCCTTGGCCACGCGATCCGCTGCGAGATGCTCCCGCAGCGCGACCAGCGGATTGCGGGCGGTCACGTGCATCGACACGTCGCGCAGTATCTGGTCGTCGGCCTTGGCGCCCTCGACTTGCACTAGCACGCCGACCGATCCGTCGTGGTGGATGTAGCTGCCCAAAATGCCCGTAAGCCGCGCGAAGCGTGCCGGCCGCATGTTCTCGCGGATCAGGCCCACCGTCTCGCCAATTCGCTCATGAACGGTCTGGCCCGGCTTGTCCATGAACGGCTGGGCTAGCAGGGCCTCGACCGTCGCCGGGTTTTTCTGCGCAACCTGCTTCGCCAGATCGCCGGCCAGCTGAATGAACAGGTCGCTCTTGACCACCGGAGCACTTTCGCAGCGCACCTCAATGATGGCGCCGATCTGTGCGGCCGGGTCGATGTAGACGCCGATGCGACCCTCGGCCGTCTCACGGCTGACGAACTTGTCCTGCGCTTCCTTGTTGCTCTTGCGCAGAATCTCGACCGCCTTTTCCATGTCGCCGCCCGCTTCCACCAAGGCGGCCTTGCACTTCATCATCTGCATGCCCGTGCGCTTTCGCAGCTGGTCCACGGCGGCGGCAGTAATCGCCATGTTCGATTCCTCGTGTCAATCAGGGGTCAGGGGTCAGGGGTCAGGGGTCAGAGATCAGGGGCGTCGGCACCGACCCCTGACCCCTGACCCCTGTGGGCTGCGACTGGTTCACGCTATTCGACGCCGGCCGGAGACGGTTTGGGTGCGCCCGGCGATACGGGTTGGTGCGGCCGCGGCCGGGGTCCGGTCTGCGCCGGCGTCTCGGGCGGCAGCGCGGCCTTGCCTTCTTGGACGGCGTCGGCCAGTCTGCCCAGCACCAGCTCAATCGAGCGAATGCTGTCGTCGTTGCCGGGAATCGGCAGGTCCACCACGTCGGGGTCGCTGTCGGTGTCGATCAGCGCCACCGTGGCGACGCCCATGCGCTGGGCCTCTTTGACTGCGATGTGTTCACGCTTCGGATCCACAACGACAATGGCGTCGGGGAGCCGGGTCATGTCGCGGATGCCGGACAGGTTGCGGTGAATTTTCGTCAGCTCGCGATTGAGCGTCGCCACCATCTTCTTGCTGTAACCGCGGATGGCGGCCGTTTCCGGCGATTTGCTCAGCTCTAGCTTGCCGGACTCGTTCAGCATGCCGCGCATGTAGGTGGGCAGATCGGCCTTGGCCGCGTTCTCGTTGCCCGGCAGCCACATCGCTTCGAGTTCCTGCAGACGCTTGAGCCGGTCGCGGATGGTGCGGTAGTTCGTCAGGCAGCCGCCCAGCCAGCGCTCGCTGACGAACGGCATGACGCAACGCCGGGCCTCGCGCTCGACGGCCTCCTTGGCCTGGCGCTTGGTGCCGACGAACAGGACCAGGCTGCCGCGGCTCGCCACCTTGGCCAGGAAACGATACGCACGCAGCAGGCCGCGCACCGTCTCTTTCAAGTCGATGATGTGAATCAAGTTGCGCTTGCCGTA
>DATKHW010000178.1:0-5830 GCA_035546275.1 Gemmataceae bacterium | reverse complement strand
TCCCCGGTACTCCGGGGAGAGGGGTCGGGGGTGAGGGGTTTTTGGCCCAGGAAACCATGCCCCCTCGCCCCTCTCCCGCGAGTACGGGGGCGAGGGGCTTATGGGACAGACTCTTAGCCAAAAAAGCGGCAATCACCCCTTCGCATTCGTCGCAATCGACGGATCGTCGGCCACGTTGACCCAGACGTGGACGTGCGGCGATCCGCGGAAGTACCAGACGAACGCCGGGCCTTCCAGCCGCCAGCAATCCCAGAGGGAGCCGTCGTCCTCGAGATTGCCTTCCTTGTAGAAGGCCAGACTCAGGTGGTCGAGGCCGCCCTCGCGCTTGAGGCACCCCATCGCCTCGTCCTGGTCGTCCTTGCGGAACGGGTCGAGCAGCAGCGCCAGGATCTTTTGCAGCTCGGTTTTCTGATCGTTCGACAGATCGCTCACCGGCAGTCCGGGGAACTTGCCCTTGTCGCCCTGGAAAGCCACGGCCGACTCGGCCGGCTTCTTCTGGATCAGGGCCGTCGCCTGCTGTTTCGTGTCGAGCAGCCCGTAGAGCTTGGTGGCTTCGATCGCCTGGTGAATGAAGACGTTGCCGGGATGGCCCACCTTCTCCGTCAGCGACGGCTGGCCGGGGGCCGTGCTCGCTTGGTGGCCGTAGAAGATCGGGCCGCCGAAGGCGACGTGGTCCTGGCTGTGGCCGTCAGCCCGCAGCGTCATGTGCCGGCCGGTGATGACGAATTCGAACTTGCCGTCGCCCGGCTTGCCGAAGATGGCGATGTTCTGCTGCTCGCCGAAGTCGCCGCCGCCGGTGTCGTCCTTGAGCTGCTGGAGGAATTTTTTCTCCCAGTCGGGGTTGATGATCCCCTTCCAGATGTCGTGGATGACGTCTTGCTGCTTCTTGTTGTAGAAGTCGCTGAGAATGGCCGGCTTGGTGATGTGCCAGTTGTTGCTGACGTGGGTGCGGAGCAGACCATTGCCGCCCGCCTTGTCCATGTAGTCCCAGTCGAAGCAGACGACCTTTTTCTGCTCGTCGGTGAGCATGTCGTAGAGTCCCTTGACGGCCGTTTCCGGCGCGCTGGTCGGCGTCGGGGCGGCCGACGCCTTCGGCACGGCGAACAGCGGAATTCCTCCGGCGGCGGCCGCAGCGGCGACGCCGGCCGCCGTGGTCAGGAATTGCCGGCGGTCGACGCTCTCGCCGGAGCAATCGGGACAAACACGACGCTTCTTGTCCATGAGGAGCCTCCCTTGTGACGGCGACGGTGTGTGCGGGTGGAAACCCCGATGGGAATTTAGCGTAGCGGAGCAGGACGGCGAACGCCAGCAGAATCGGTCCCTCGGAGCCGCGCAGCGGAGCAAGCGGAGGAGGCGCCGCGGCGCCGCCTAATAGCCCCACAGGCCGGCCGCGGCCGCCGTTTCCTCCCGGATCACGTCCATTTCCCGTGCGGAAAAACCAGCCGTGTAATAGGAGGGCCTGCGAATCCGGGCCGCGTACTGTTCCACGACGCGCTCGGAGTCCGGCAGCCGGCAATGCTCCAGCGCGGCCCGGAGCGTCGCCCTTGGAGAATCGCAGAGCGACTCGAAACGCACCACAAAGGCCGCCGTTCGCACGGTGGCGTCGGCGGCGAGCAGCCGCGCGAGATAACGGTAGACCATGTCCCAGTAAATCGCCAGGCCGCGAACTTCGTCGCCGGCCGCCCAGGCGCGTCGTATCCGCCGGACGCGGTCGTCATCGCCCAAATGGATGGGCCGGCGGTCGAGGCCGAACTCAAAATGGCCCGTCCGCCGCATGAACGCCAACGCGCGGGGATGTTTTCGCTCCCCCTGAACGAACAGCCGCTGCTGGCGCATCAGCGAGGCGATGTGATCGGCCGGCGCGCGAACCGGGAGGAGAAACCGCGCGTCGGGGAAGAGACGAAGCAGGCAGCCAAGGCGCGCGACGTGGTAATTGTCCTTGGCGGCGTAGCGGGTCGCGCCTTCCGCCAGCAGGAGCTTCTTGATGTGGGATGTGTAAAACAGTCGGAACGCGGCGCCGCCAGCGCCGGGGCCGAGAACATTGCTGACCGAAGGGTCGTGGCAGCGGGGGAAGAAAGCCATCCAGACCATTTCTTCCAAGGCGTCCGGGCTTTCGGTCGTAATCATCATCCCGTCCTGGTGCGCGCGCTCGACCGGCGCCTGCGGCCGCAGGTTCCGGGTTGCGCGCCGCTGCCAGAACGGCGTGAACACCAGCGGGTAGTCCTTGACCCGGTGCGTGGCCACGGCGGGATGCGACGAGACGATTTCGTGAAGCAGGGTGCTGCCCGATCGGGCCAGGCCGCAGACGTATATCGGCGCGTGGATGGACGTCGCGCGCAGCTCCCGCGCGAGCGTGCTCGTTTCGAGACGCCCCAACTCCAGCCAGAGACTTCGCCAGCGATGGACCAGTCCCCCAAGGCCGTGCAGGACGAACGGAACTTCAAAGGGCGATTCCGTACTAACCGTTTGCTGGGCGCCGGTTCGTCTCTTGGACGGCCGCTTGGCGAGATCGTCATGCATTATCGTGCAAGCGCCCGACCTGGTCGTCTGTCGCGCCGCCTGCAGGGGAGCCATCCGGCGGCGCGGCCGCAACGGCCTGCGGCGCGTTCGGCGCCTCTTTGGGACCGCGCTTGCCTTTCAACCAGTTCAGGATTGCCAGGAAGGGCCACTGAAGGACGGCGAGGACGGCCGTACCGACCACTCCTAGCAGCGCGAAGAAATACGGCAAAACGTCCGGCCCCGGTCCCATACCGATATAGGCCATGAGGACCGGCAGATGGCCGTGGAAACAACGGAGCGCATTAGGGTCGAGCACGCTCACCCTCCTTTAGAAACGAGAGCTGGTCCGGACCGTACCGTCGGGCCGTGGCGATGAAGCGCCGTCCCGTGAGAGCCGTACTGTCCGCGGGGGAGAGAAAAGACCAGACGACATCCTTGTTCGGCGCCGCTTCCAGCAGTTGGCCGCCGTCCGAATCGACGATCAGCGTGTTGCCGTTGGGGAGGCGTTGGCACAGGCCTCGCTCCTTCGACAGAAACGGGCCGTAATTTTCGCCCGAATAAGACCAGGGGAACGCCTGCGTTTGCGGGTCATATTCGAGCACGCGCGAGCCGGTCGGCGCCCCGAGGTTGTCGAATAGCAGCAGATGGCCGTTGTCGAGAAACTGAGCGTCGTGCTGAGCGTGCCAGGGGCCGCGGGACGCCCACACCACGGCGCCCTTCTCCATGTCGATCACGGCGAGGGCGTCCAGATGACGCAGCGAGACGAGGACCTGTCCCGCCTTGAAGGCGGGAAACCGAGGCGCCAGTTTTGAGCTAAGCACCCGAACGGAGTTCGTGTGCAGGGCGTCTTTTTTTCGCTGCTCGATTTCGTCTTGAAGGAGCGGATCGGTCAAGGCGTCCAGGGCGTCATAATTCGCTCGGCCCGGCTTCAGCGCGTCCAGCAAGAGCGCGTAGGGGGAGTCCCGAAGCGCTTCCAGAATCGGAATCTTCTTGAGCAGCTTTCCGTCCGGCGACAGAACGAGCAGGCGGTCGACGAGTCGGGGGCCGATGAACTCCAGCCCCTTGGGCGGCGCGGCGCCGCCCTCGTGCTCGAGGGCGTATATCGTGCCGTCCTCTCCCACATCCACGTCATGATGGACGCGGCTGGAGTATTTCCAGAGCAGATTGGAATCCTTGTCCAGCTTGGCCAGGCCGAGCCCGCCCGCCACCCGGGTCAGGCTGTGAAACACCACCAGCAAGTCGCCGTTCGGATACAGGTAGCCGGCGAATATGTAGACCTCTTTATCGTCCACAACGGTCGATATGTGTGGTGGGACGGGCCAAATGCGGCTGAAGCGCGCGGTCCACTGATGCACCACCTCGCGCCGCATGTTCATGAGGTAGATGTGCGTGTTTTGCCCGTCGATGCCGGCGCAGGCGTAAAGCGTGAAGCCGTCGAATGTTCTTGTGGGATCGTCGATTACGCCCTGGACGACGGGCGCTGGCGGCGGATCCGGCCGTGGGGAAGACGCACGGCTTTTCTCGTACCACGCCTGGGCGCCGGCGAAGGCGTTGCCGAGAGAGTGCGCCGAGGGCCATCGGTAAACGATCACGGCGGCGCCGAACAGGAAGCTAAGGATCATCAAACCCGAGACGGCCAGCAAACGGGAAACAGAAAAGCGAAAAAACGAGCGCTGCAACGCCGGGGAGGGCGTGGCAGCGCCTTTGTGCGCACTCATCGCGCGATCCCTCGTGGAATCCGTCGGCTGCAGCCCCCCTGCCGCATCAGAATACACAAACACAATTAAAAATATATGAAAGTTGCGATGAGAGGATTAATACAGCCGCCTCACTACATGGGGCAAAAACCGTGCCCTTCGCGTGACGCCGTCCGTACTTTCTCTTGAAATGGCCAAACGCGGTTGGGCGGTTCCTTTTTCGCTCCTCCGGGGCGAAAAAGGAACCGTCCGATGCGACCTAAGCGCCTTTCCGAATGCGCTTCTCCCGCACCTCCTCCGTCAGCCGCCGCACCACCTCCGCCGTCGGCAGCGCTCCGAGATCGCCGTCCACCCGGTCGCGCACCGCCGCCGTGCCGGCCGACTGCTCCTTCTCGCCGACCACCAGCATGTACGGAATCTTCTCCAGCTGGGCCGAGCGAATCTTCGCCTTCATCGTCTCGGAATCGTAATCGCCGCGGACGCGGAAGCCGGCCGCGCGCAGCTCCGCCTCCACCTTCCGGCCGTAGTCGGCGAAGCGTTCGCTGACCGGAATGACCCGCACCTGTTCCGGCGCCAGCCACAGCGGAAACGCCCCCGCGAAGTGCTCGATCAGGATGCCCATGAAGCGCTCCATCGAGCCGAACGGCGCCCGGTGGATCATCACGGGACGGTGCGGCTGGTTGTCCTTGCCGGTGTATTCCAGCTCGAACCGCTTGGGCAGGTTGTAGTCGAGCTGCACGGTGCCAAGCTGCCACTCGCGGCCGATGCAGTCGCGCACCACGAAGTCGATCTTCGGTCCATAAAACGCCGCCTCGCCCGGCTCCGCCGTGTAGCTCATGCCGCGCGACTTCACCAGCGAAAGCAATGTACTCTCCGCCTTGTCCCAATCCTCCGCCGCCCCGACGTACTTCGAGCTGTCGGCGGCGCGCAGGCCGACGCGGACGCGGTAGTCGCTCAGGCCGAGGCTCGACAGCACGAACAGAACCAGATCGAGATTGGCGCTGAACTCCGCCTCGATCTGCTCCGGCGTGACGAACAGGTGGGCGTCGTCCTGGGTGAAGCCGCGGACGCGGGTCATGCCGGACAATTCGCCGGTCTGCTCGAAGCGGTAGACGGTGCCGAACTCCGCCAGCCGAACGGGCAGGTCGCGGTAGCTGCGCGGCTCGGCCTTGTAGATCTGGATGTGGTGCGGGCAGTTCATCGGCTTGAGCAGATGGCCTTCCTGGTCCGCCAGCCACGTCATGAGGGCACGGGCACGCTCGCCGGTGGTTTTGGCCTCCGCATAACCCGGCACGTCTACGTTCATCGCCCGGATGACGCCGAGGGCGTAGCGGTGGACGAGTTCCAGTCTTTCCTCCGCGGTCGCGGCTTCCTTGTAACCGGGCACGTCGAGGTTGGTGACCTCCAGGAACTGGGTCATTTCCCGTTCCTTGTCCTCATCCAGGGCGCCGGCGGCGAGGCGGTGCTGGCACAGGTCCAGGGCCGAGCCCGCGGGGTGCTGGTACATCGGCGGGTACTGCGCATCGCGGTAGTACGGAAAATGCCCGCTGGCCCGGTACAGTTCCAGCCGGCCGACGTGCGGCGTGTACACCGGCTGGTAGCCGCGCTTCACCAGCTCCTCGCGGACGAAGGTT
>DATKHW010000177.1:0-9532 GCA_035546275.1 Gemmataceae bacterium | reverse complement strand
ATGCGAGTGCCCTTCACGAAAAGCTGCTTGTAGGCGGACTTCGGATTGGGCGCCAGGTATTTCCACTCACGCCGCGTCATGACCGCCTCCGAATCGTTGCTTGTGCTATCCCGTCCATCAGAGTACGCTCCCTTCCGGCTGCGCGACAGGCGGATCGACAATCGTCTAAAGGCGACGCAGAAGGCGCACAAGCGCGCCTTGGAACGGGCCGCCCTGCCAACGTGGCTGGAAGTGGTCCACGATCAGCTCCGCCCGCTCGGCCTCCGTAAGGACGCCCGCATCCTGCTGACGCCGGAGTTGTTCCAGGCGGGAACGCTTTAGCTCGGACAACATGGCGAATGCCTCCTGGCCGGTGCGCTCGCGGCATGGGCCGATTATGGGACGGCAGTGGCTATGATAACTTTTAGGCCGACGTCTTCCAATGCGGCGAAGGAAATGGGCCGGGGACAGGAAGCCGTTCCGCCGTCATTTTTTGTTGGCGTCCCGCCGCCGCCGCCTCTACCTCATTTCCACCTCCCCTCTCGTGCGATCCGGGAGGGCGCCGCAAGGCGTCCGCCCCGCCGCTGTCCTTATATCGGAGAGGATTTGTATTCATGACGCTGCGCAACTCTCCCCTGCTCCACCGCTTGACGCCGCTGGCAGTTCTCCTGGCCGTGGCGGCCGTCCATGCTGATCCGCCGCCCGCCGTCGGCGACGCGTGAAGCTGCCTTACGTTGTTTGATGTCAACTCCGTCATGTTAACGATGTTCGCTGGTCTTTGGCGGAGATGAGTGAGTCCCCGGTCGGCGCCGTCGCACCGCCCACAGCTTTTCATCCGCCTTCGCATTGAGCCGAATCGACGGCGACGCGCCAGAGGCGGCGCAATCAAGGGGCCACGGCGTTGAACCGTGGCCTTGCTCGTTCACACTCGCCGCTCGCTCTGCCTCAAACAGTTCCGCCATCGTGCGAACGGCGAGAACCTTGCCCTCTCTGCTTCCGCCAGGGTAACATGCTGACATGCGGCTTGGCCAACCCCGCGGGAGTCCGACATGAGCGATGCGATCGTCTGTCACGGCTGCGGCGCACGGCTCACGGTCCCCGACGGCTACGCGCGCAATAAGATGCAGTGTCCCGAATGCGGCGTCATCTGCTCTGTGGCAGCGCGGCCCGCGGCGGCGAAGAAAGCCGAGGCGCCAGCGCCGCCGCAAGAGGAAACGCTGTTCGACGACGAACCGGCGGCGGCGCCGCCGCCTCGCTCCGCTGCCCCACCGCCGCCGACGGAGACGATCACGGCGGAGCCGACGCCGGCCGGCAAGGGGTTGGCGAATTGTCCGCATTGCGGCGAGCTGGTGCGCATCCCCGGCCGCAAGAAAAACAAGCCCGCCATGTGCCCCGCCTGCGGCGCCGACTGGCCGAAGCCGGAGGCGAAGAAGAAGCCGGCGCCGCAGCCCGTTGCCGTGACGCCGCCGGCGGATGAGTTCGCCGGTTCGACGCCTGATGAAGACCCCGATTCCGGCAACCCCTATCGCACCGCCGACCGCGGCGCCCGCCGCTGCCCCGGATGCAGCAACCTGCTGGGGCCGGAAATCGTCGTCTGCGTCCGCTGCGGCTTTGATTTGCGCACCGGCCGGAAAACCGTCAAAGAGTATGGCAAATTCGAGCGATCCTGGGACTCCGGAATGCAGCCGGCCACGCGCCGGCTGCTGTTCCTGCTCTGCCAGGCGGCCGCCGCGATCGCCATCGCCGTCGCCTTCTTAACCCTGCCGCCGGAGGAATCCCGGTCGATCGCCGTCGTGACGTTCCTCTGCTCCTGGCTGATCTACACCGGCATGACCGCTTTCCTGCTCGGCACCTACGACCACATTCATCTGAAGCGCTTCAAATCCGGTCGCGTCCAGCTCATCAAGACATGGCGGGTGGCCTTCATCCCCTTTCGGCCGCAGGACATCGACGTGCGCAGCTATTTCGGCGTCGTCGGCGGCCGGCAGGCGCACGTCGGAGCGTGGGAATGGATCATCTTCCTCTTCCTGCTGATCTCCGCCGTCGTACCGGGGCTCATCTGGTGGTATTGCACGATTTACAAGATCGTTTATTATGTGTCGCTGACGAACGAGCATGGGGCGCCGGAGATGGTGGTGTATCGCGGCTGGGGCGAGGAGCAGATGCAGGAGGTGCAGGAGGCGCTGCGGACCGCGCTGACCGTGTAACAGCGCCGGCGCGGCTCTTCCAACCGGGCCGCCGCGGCCGTAGAATGGACTGGGACGTAACTGACCTCGGGGAGCTGTCGTCATGCGTCGCATCGGATTTGCGGTCGTCGGCCTGGTCCTGCTCGTCGCCGCGCGGAGCCTGGCGCAGCCTTTCCGCGGCCCCGCGCCCAATCCACCTCCGGCCGCGCCGGTGCTGATAACACCCGCGGCGCCGCCCATCACCGAGGATGAGCCGTTGCTCAAGGCCGCCAAGATCGGGCTCGACGGCCCCAGCCTGGTTGCGTTTTTGCAGCAACAGACCACGCCGGCCGATCGGCAGGAACGCATCGAGGGTCTCATCCGGCGGCTCGGCGACGACTCCTATCGGGTGCGCGAGCAGGCCTCGGCCGACCTGGCGAAGCTCGGCGCCGCCGCCGTGCCGTTCCTCCGCCGCGCGCTGGACGGCGGCGACGAAGAGATCCGGGAGCGGGCCGAAGCGCTCCTGAAGGACGTCGGCCAAGACGACTCGGCCCTTGACACAGCAGCGGCCCGTATGCTCCGCCGGCGCGCGCCGGCCGCGTCCGCCGCGGCGCTGCTGGGTCGGTTCCCGGACGGCGGCAACGGTATGGCCGGCGTGGAAGCCGTGGCCGTCCTCGCCGCACTCAAGAGCCACGAAGGCGACGCGGCCGCGGCGCTCCTGGCCTTTGTTCCGAACGCCGACAGCGATGCGGTCGAAGACGAGGTCATCGCCAGCCTGGCCGTCCTCGGCGTGCATGACGGCAAGGTGGACGCCGGCGTGGTCCAGGCGCTCAAGGACAAGGCGCCGAGTCGGCGGGCCGCCGCCGCGGTGGTGCTGGGCCGATCCGGCACGGCCGAGCAGCGTCTGGCCGTGCAGGCGCTGCTGACCGATCCCGATCCGCGTCTCCGCTTTCGGGCGGCGCAGGGGCTGCTGGCCGGCCGCGACCGCTCCGCCGTCCCGGCCCTGATCGCCCTGCTGAAAGACGCCCGGCCGGAGCTGGCCCGGCAAGCCGACGAGCTGCTCAACTGCGCCATTGGCGTCCACGCCCCCCACGTGCCCTGCGCCGACGACGCCCAGAGCCGGCAGGCCTGCAAAAAGGCCTGGACCGATTGGGCGCAGAAAAACGCCAAGACCGTGGACCTTAGCCATGCGGCCGTGGATTTGCCGCCGTTCAACGGGGCGCTGCGGGCGCGCGACGTGGTGCGCAAGTGCTTCGCCAGCATCGTCCAGGGCGACCTGCCCACCTTCCAGAGGGCGACCGACGTTCCCTTCCGCAATTTCGGAGACAAAACCTACCAAACGCGCCAAGACCTGGATACGCTCTTCAACAACAATCAGCTGCTCGGCATCCGCGGCCAGCCTTTCATCCCGCTGGTGATCGGCGTCGTCCCCTTGCAGGAGTTCGCCAAGCCCAATCAGGGCGCGGCGGTCACGGCCGACGACATCCGGTTTCTGGCCGGTTTCAAGGCAGGCGAGGTGATCGTGATCTCGGTCCAGCCGCTGCAGGTCGGCGTCCCCCCTTCGGTCGATCCGTCGCAGGGTTCGCTCTTCCTGGTTCGCATCAGCGGCGATCAGCCGCGCGTCGTCGGCATGAATCAGAACCGTCAGGGCATTGTGTATTAGCGACCTCCGATGCGTCCGGCGGCCCTACGCATTGTCATGTTTCCGCCTGGCGGCGCAGCCACGCCGTCAGGTCGCGCACATGCACATCGGGGTCCGGCTCGAATTCCAACGTGTGATGCGCATCGGGATACTCGACGATCTCCTTGGGCCCCGCGAATCGCTCCACGAAGCGGCGCGTCCTGTCGTCGTCGATGATGCGGTCGCGGCCGGCCAGCATCAGCAGCACCGGCAGCCCCATCCGCGGCCCGACGTTGCGCAGGTACAGGTCGAACGCGACGCTGCTGAACAAAAAGCGGGCCGTCGCCTGCCGCAGCGACAGCGGATCGTCGCGCAGAAACGCCAGCCATTTCTCCGTCGCCGTGAAAAGGGCCGGGTCGCTGAGCGGCACGGGGAACAGGCGCGTCGGCCGCGTCAGCCGCGCCCAAACCACGCCCCATTTCTCCCATAACGACAGCGACACGCGCGGACAAAATCCCGGACAAAGCAAGGCGATTCCATCCACCAAGCCGGGGTGATATTTCTCCACGCCGACCGCCGTCTTGCCGCCCCAAGAAATACCGATCAGGAACGTCTTTTTTACGGGCGCCAGGCGTTTTTTCTCCTCCAGGAACTCCGCCACGTCCTGCAACAGCCGGCGGAATCCCGGCGCGTCGCCGCGGGCCTGGTCGTTGAGGCCCGAGCCGCGGCGGTCGAGGAAATACACGTCAAAACCGGCCTCCGCCAGGCGGCGGCAGGAATGGACGTACCAGCCGCCGTGGCTCTGGATGCCGTGGATGCAGACGACGCGGGCGATCGGGCTGGAAAAGGTGTCAGGAACCTTTTCCGCCGCGGAAAAGGTTCCTGACACCTTTTCCGCCGAGGGGGCGTAGCGCCGGCAGCGCCAGACATAGCCGTCGCTGGCGGTGTGCGTTTCGATGGTGAAGCCTTCGCCGTTCAGATCAGCGTCTCCTTCCGCACCGTGACGCGGTCCAGGGCGCGAGGGTCGATTGCCACGCCGAGACCCGGCCCTGGCAGCGCCGCCGCCTTGCCGCCCCAGCCGAAGGTGAGGTCGTGCGTGCCCAGCGCCTCGCGCACCAGGTGGCGATCGTAGCTGCCTTCGAGGAACCGCAGGCCGCCGACGGAAGCGGCGAAATGCCGCCCGGCCGCCGACAGCACCGCGGTCTCGCCGACTTGGCAGCCGAGCTGGCAGCCGAGGCCGTGGGCCTGCGCGAACTGGGCCAGCCGCAGCGACGGGATGAAGCCGCCGCATTTCGACAGCCGCAGATTGAACAAATCGCAGGCGCCGAGATCGACCGCCCGCTCGGCGTCCACCCGGCTGCACAGCGACTCGTCCAGCATCAGCGGCGTGTGGATGCGTTTCCGCACCGCGGCCATCTGCGCCAGGTTCGCCTGCGGCGACGGCTGCTCGACGGAAGAGACGCCATACGGCTCCAGCGCGAGAATGCGTTCGGCCGCTTCCGCGCCGGGCCAGGCCTCGTTGGCGTCGATGCGGAGGTCCATCGCGGCGCCGACGCGCTCGCGGATCGACCGCAGCCGGCCCGCGTCGTCCTGGCCGGCGATGCCGACCTTGATTTTGAGCTGACGGAAGCCGTACAGACGCATCGCCCACGCCGCCAGACGCAGCTTCCATCCTTTCGCCGATGTGATCGCTCCGCTATATCGCACTTTCGGCGAGGGCGCGTACAGGCCGGGCGCCAGCAGCCGCGTCGCTTCCGAAAGCGGGGCGCCGAAGCGCTTGCCGCAGGCGTCCAGCACGGCCAGCTCCACGGCGCAGCGGGCGGCGTTGCCGGCGCAGCCGCGGTCGTCGCCGGCCACGTCGGCCAGGCGCAGCTGCTCGGCGAAGCCGACGGCCTGGGCGAAGTCCGTACAGCCAGTCCGCTGGGCGGCCAGGTCGCTGCGTTTCAGCAGGGCCAGGGCCGAGTCGATGGTTTCGCCGGTCACGTACTCGCGCGGCACGCCCTCGCCCCAGCCTTCCGTGCGGTCGTCCAGCACGCAGCGGATCAGCAGGTTGTCCGTTTCCGTCCGATTGTGCGACGCATGACGGATCGGCTTCCGCAGGGGAATCCGCACGTGAAACGCCGTCATTTCCGCTATTTTCACGACAACGCTCCCTTTTACGGGCGCCTCGGCATCTTCGGCGCCGCGTTGCAACCCGCGTCGCTGGCCCGCTGCGCACGGCCCAATCGGCTTACCCCATCCGAACATCCTTCCCAGAACCCTGCTTAGTATATTTTGGAAAACTTTTCCAAAATTTGGTTGATCGACGGCTCGCGCGGCCTTACCATGATTAACGTTGACAGGTGCGACCGGCGCGGGTTGCGCCCGAAGTCCGTCCAGACCGGACTTGCTTCCCTGAAACAATCAGGAAATTGCCCGGCGCCTTGATCGATGAGACGATGCAAGACGCTGTGGGACAGGGACGTTTACCGCGTCCGCAGGGCCAAGGACCCGACCTCTCCCGTACGGTTGTGGCCGCGCCGGATCGCATGACTCGTGAGCGCACAGCGTCGTTCGACTCTCTCCCGGTTGTTTGGAGGGGTAGGAATACCCCGGACAATCGTGCATCCGTGTGTGTGTTTGTGTCTGAGGAACTTTGTCCCATGTCTCCAACGACTCTCGAAGCCTCTCGCGCCTCGCAGGCGCTGCGGCGCAGCTCGATCCCGGCGCTGCGCAAGCTGTCGCTGGAAGAAACGGACGGCGTGGTGGTCATCAACGGCCGCGTCTCCAGTTACTACCTCAAGCAGCTGGCGCAGGAAGCCGTCATGCCGGTGCTGGCCGGCCGCGAACTGCGCAACCGCGTCGCCGTCGTGCCCGAGCCGGTCCTGCAGCAGAGTTGAACGCCGCGACGATTCATCGCACCCCGCGGCGGCGCCTGGGACCGGTCGCCGCCGCGGCATGCGGTCTAGGCCGTCTGGCTCTTTCTCCCCTTCGAATTCGCCCGCCTCTCGCCATTTCGATTTCATGTACGCCGGGCGGCGCCGCCATGCGCGAATTGCTCACGCCGATTCCGTCGGCTGTTCCTTCCGTGGACCTTGGCCGCGTTCCGTGAGGCGCAGCAGCGGCGTCGCAGCGATCGTCGTGGCCAGCGCCATCACCACCATGGTCGCAAACATCCCCGGCGAGATGACCTTTAGATTCAGTCCGATGTGCAGGACGATCAGCTCCATCAGCCCGCGCGTGTTCATCAGCACCCCCAGCGACGCCGACGTCCGCCACGACAGCCCGGTCAGCCGGGCCGCTCCGAACGTGCCGCCGAACTTGCCGACGGTGGCGGCCAGCGTAATCACGCCGCACAGGAGCCAGCTGTCCAGGCCGAAGTCGATGAAGGCGCGCATCCCCGTCAGGGCGAAAAAGGCCGGGAGCAAAAAGACCGTCACGAGATCGCTCATCCGGCGCGTGAACTCACGGGCGATGGTGCTTTCGCGCGGGATGACGGCGCCGAAAAGGAAGGCGCCGAAAAGAGCGTGAACTCCGATGGCTTCCGTCGCCAGCGCGGAGAGCAGCAGCCCGACGAAAACCAGGGCGACCACCCCGGCCGAGAGCCGGCCGCGGTCGAAGCGAGCCGTCAGCCGCTCCACGATCGGCCGCGCCACCAGGAACAGGAACGCGAAATAGGCGGCCGCCCCGCCCAGGGCGAGCCACAACCCGCTCACCTGGGCCTGGGCCACGCCGACCAGCAGGGCCAGCAGGCACCACGCCGTCACGTCGTCGGCGGCCGCGCAGGTCAGGGCGACCGCGCCCAGCTCCGTCCGCGTCAAGCCGCGGTCGGTGAGAATGCGAGCCAGCACAGGGAAGGCCGTGATCGACATGGCCGCGCCCATGAACAGGGCGAAAACGGTGAACGGCACGTCGGCGCTGGAGACGCGCGGATAGAGCCATAAGGCGAGCACCGAGCCGAGGACGAAGGGGCAGACGATGCTGGCGTGAGAGATGGCGACCGTGGCGTGGGCGCGCCGGCGCAGCAGGCTGGCGTTGAGGTCGAGGCCGACGAGAAACATGTAGAGGACAAGGCCGAGCTGGGAAATCGCTTCCAACTGCGGCGTGACGGACTCGGGCAGCAGGTAATGGTAGGCGTCGGGGGAAATGCGTCCGAGCAGCGTCGGTCCGAGCAGGATGCCGGCGATGACCTCGCCGACGACCGGCGGCTGGCTGAACCAGCGGAATAGGCGGCCCAATCCCTGGCCGGCGGCGATCACCGCGGCGAGCGCCAGGAGGATGTGAAACAGGTCGGCGTGGCTGGCCCCTCCTTGCTCTCCCCCTGCGGTCGGCGGACGGCCGGACGGCGGGGCCGCCAGCGTTTCGCCGAAGGCGCGGATGAGCAGGAAGGCGCCGACGCCCACGCCGAGCAGAACGGCGTAGCCGATCGCCGTGCGAAGACGCGACGGAACGGCGGCGGCGGCCATGACGTGCTCCCTCTCGCCCGATCAATCCACCGCCTTCATCTCCGCCCGCATTCCCTTCATCGGCTGGACCACCTGGTCCACTTCGTCCTTGAACAGGTCGCCGATGAGCAGGTCGGTCAGCAGACCCTTGAAGTGCGGATAGCGCTTCACGAATTGGCCGAAGCTGAAGCCGTCGTAGTATTCGCACACCAGCCGCCGCATCCGGTCCATGCCCTTGACGAAATCGGCCTCCCACTTGCCGAGCAGCGCCGCCGACGTGTCCCCTTTGCGCAGCCCCTCCACGATGGCGTCGGCCGCGACCGACCCCGACCGCAGCGCCAGCAGTACTCCGGACGAATAGAGCGGATCGAGGAAACCGAAGGCGTCGCCGACCAGCACCCAACCGTCGCCGGCCGCTCGCTTGGAGCGATAGGTGTACTCCTTGGCGGCGCGGAAAATGTCGGCCCGGTTGGCGCCGGCGATGCGCTCCTTGACGCCGGGGCAGCGATCGACCTCCTCGAAATAGATCGCCTCGTGGTCCTTGTCGTCGCGGTTCTTAAACAGATAGTCGTAGTCCGCGACGACGCCGACGCTGACGACGCCGTTGTGCTGCGGGATGTACCAGAACCAGCCCTTCTTCTCCTTCGTCTGGCAGACCAGCGTGGCGCCCTCGTCCTTGCCCTGGCCGCGCCAGGCGCCTTCCCAGTAGGTCCACAGGGCGGCTTTTCTTAGCACCGGGTCCCACTCGCGCAGCCCCAGCCGGCTCATGATGAGCGAACTCTGGCCGCTGGCGTCCACGACGACGTCGGCCCGCACTTCGCGCTCCGGCTTCCCTTCTTCCTGGATGCGCACGCCGACGGCCCGGTCGCCTTCGAACAGCACTTCCAGCACGCGGACGCCCTCATGCACCTGGACGCCGTGTTCGCGGGCGTTGTTCAGCAGCAGCTGATCGAACTCGCTGCGAATGACCTGCCAGGTCTGCGAGCATTCATGCGGCTTGTGTTCGACGAAGTAGAACGGCTCCGACAGCCGGCCGTGCTGGCTGATGAACTGGACGCTGTACTTCTTGACGAAGGGGCTTTTGCGCATCTTGTCGAGCATGTTGAGACGTTTCAGTACCCAGTAGGTTTCGGGTATGAGCGATTCGCCGATGTGGAAGCGCGGAAAATGTTCGCGCTCGAACAACTCGACGCGGAAACCTTGCTGGGCGATGAGCGTGGACGTGGTCGAGCCGGCGGGGCCGCCGCCGATGACCACGACCGGGGAGCGCGCAGGGGACATAGATGAGTCTCCTTTTCTGTGGGGCAGGATTCCAATCCTGCCAGTTCCAACGGCAGGATTGG
>DATKHW010000176.1:0-7082 GCA_035546275.1 Gemmataceae bacterium | reverse complement strand
CGGCCGTGGCCGCGGTTTGGGCTTGCCGGTGGCGTGGCGCTTGGCCCGCCAGCAGGGCGGCGACGTTCGGCTGGACGTCGCTCCGCCGGATGGGCCGACCCGATTTATCCTTGTCCTGCCCCGAATATCCGAAGAGGACGGCGCAACGGCCGTCCCCGAGCGCAGGGCCTCATGAGCTGGCTGTTCGCCGCTTGAAGAGAGAGGAGGTTGAACCATGTCCGAGAACCTCACACCCGATTCCTTGCAGCATGTGGAGGAGCGACTGGAACGCGGCGAAGTGATTTACTTCCCCAAGGCGCCGTTCCCGCTGCCGACCGGCGACGACCACACATTCCTCCTGCGGCAAGAGCTCGGCGCTCCCGTCCACAAGAACATCAGCTTCGATCCCGCCACGGGCCGCGTCGGCGGCTTCGCTCGCCGCAGCACTGAAGACACCGAGCGCCTGCGCAGCCTGTTCGCCGACTTCTCGCGCACTGCCACGGAATGGCTGTCCCAGACGCTGCCGCGCTACGCCGCCGCTTGGCAGCTCGATCGCATCAGCTACCGCCCCGAGGAGGAGGCGACGCGCCGCCTCCGTCACCTCGCTCGCAACGACCTCTTGCATGTGGACGCTTTCCCCGGCCGGCCGTCGCAGGGCCGGCGCATTCTGCGCGTCTTCGCCAACGTCAATCCGTCGGAGCCGCGCATCTGGGTCACCTCGTCGCCCTTCGCCGCGCTCTTGGAACAATACGGCGAGGCGGCGGGGCTGCCGGGCCGCGTCAGCGACGGCTGGTTCAAACAGATTCGAGAAGGCGTTGTGCGCCTTTTCCGCCCCGGCAAGGTGAAACGCTCCGCCTACGACGCCTTCATGCTCCGCTTCCACGACTACCTGAAGCGCAATGAGGCGTTCCAGGAGCGCGGGCCGAAACGGCTGTGGACCTTCCCGCCGGGCTGCGCGTGGATTGCGTTCACCGACACGTGCAGCCACAGCGTCCTGCGCGGCCGCTACGCCCTGGAGCATTCCTATTTCGTTTCGCCGGAAGTGCTGGCCCTGCCGGACGAATCGCCGGCCGCGCTGCTCACCTATGCATGCGCCCGATCCAAGACGGCTCGGGCGGCGTAATGCGGCGGCTTCCTTGCGGCCTTCTGCGCGGTACACTGAATTCATAGCGTGTACTGCGGGGCTGCACCATGTCGCAAGAAACTGCACCGAACGCCAATCCACCCGAGCCGGCGCCCGTGCCGCGGGCGCCTCGCTTCGACGTCGAGCCGTTTCAACCGGACGGCGGCGTACCGCCCGCCGGCTTCCTCCTCTTGGTCGGCGGGGTTCTGGCGACCGCCGCCTTCCTGGGATTCCTCCTCGCCGTCGCCGTCGAATCCTTCTACCTGGTCGTGCTGTTCCCGATCATCGCCGGAGCGTTGCTGGGCGGCGCCGGCCGGGGGTTGGTGCGCGCGGGCCGGATCCGCAGCCCCGCCGTCGCCGGGACCGTCGCGGCCGTCGCCGGGCTTGCCATGATGTTCCTGATGCATTATTTTTGCTATATACACGATCTCTATAACGCTGGACTCGTGGGAGCGCCGCCGATCAATGTTTTCCAGTACATCAACCTTGAGGCCCACGAGGGCGTCCTCATCGGCGAGAACGGCGCCAACGGCATCAACCTGGGATACGTTGGATCGTATATATACTTTGCATTTGAAACGCTGCTGGCGGTGGGTTTCGCCGTCGGCTTGGCGTATGGCCCGGCCGCCGAGCCGTTCTGCCGCAGCTGCAATCGCTGGAAGCAAGGGCGGACGCTCGCCGCACTGCCGCACGTCCCGCAACGGGTCGCCGTGGATGCGGTCGAGGTCGGCGCCTTGCTGGACCTGCTAGACACAGGCGTGCCGATCGGCGGCGGGAACAACAATCAATTCCTAAAGGTCTTCGCCTGCCCCCAGTGCGGCGGCGCCGGCACGGTGGCGGCCGCGGTGGAACAAATCACGATGGACTCGCGCGGACGAGGGCGCACGAAGCTTCTGGGGCGCAGCGTCTATCCCGGCGAGGTGTTGGCGCTAATCGAGGAATACAGTCCGTGGCGCCGGCCGCCGGCGGCTTCCGAAGCCGCGCCACGCGACGTCGACGACCGCCCATCGGAATTGCGCCGTGACGACGTCCGCCTTGAGTAACAAGGCCTGTGCACTTATTTGCTATCTGATCGCACTGGCCGGCGCCGGAGCGCTGGCCGTGCGCGTGCTGCTGCTGGGCGCTGGTATGGCGTCGGCGAATCCTTCCGTCCCGGCGCCGTGGCCCTGGATCGTCGATCTCGCCTGGCTGACCGCGTTCGCGATTCAGCACAGCGTCATGGCCCGCGACAGCTTCAAACGCTTCTGGACGCGGCTGGCCCCGCCGCACCTGGAGCGGTCGGTGTACACCTCCTTTTCCGGTCTGCTTTTAGTCGGAATGTCCGCAACCTGGCAGGCGATTGGCGGCCCCGGTTGGTGGCATGGGCCGCTGTTCCTGCTGGCGCTGCCGTTGCTCGCGGGATTGGGCCTCGTCCTGGTGAATCTCCGTTTCGACCACGCTGGACTCTTCGGCCTGCGCCAGGCGTGGGCGGCGGGTCGGCCGGAAGCGCCGGAACGGCTGCTGATCGTCGGGCCGTACCGTTTCATTCGCCATCCCCTCATGGCATGTCTGCTCGCGTTCCTGTGGGCGCAGCCGGTGATGCCGCCGACGCTAGCGCTGCTCTCCGGCGGCTTGACCGTGTACATCGCCGTCGGCGTCTTTTTTGAGGAAAGGGATCTGTTGCGACGGTTTCATCCGCAGTATGCCGCCTATCGCCGGCGCGTGCCGGCCCTTGTGCCGTGGCGCCGGCCGGCGACGGCGGCCGATTTCGAGGCGGTCCCTGCGGAGGCGCGCGGATGAAACCCAGGGCCGTGTTCTTCGACGCCGTCGGCACGCTGATCCACCCGGATCCGCCGGCGCCCGCCGTCTACGCCGCCGTCGCCCAGCGCTTCGGCAGCCGCCTTGACGAGGCCGCCATCGCCGTCCGCTTTCGCGAGGCCCTCCGGCGGCAGGACATGCTGGATCGCCGCAGCGGTTGGCGCACCGATGAAGCGAGGGAACGCGACCGCTGGCGCGCCATCGTCGCGGAGGCCCTTGCCGACGTCAGCGGTCCGGACGCCTGCTTTGAGGAGTTGTACACGCACTTTGCCCGGCCCGACGCCTGGCGAGTTCGCCCGGAGGCGGGGCCGACGCTGCGCGGGTTAGCGGATCGTGGTGTGCCAATCGGCTTGGCGTCGAACTTCGACTCCCGCTTGCGCCAGGTTGCGGCTGGGTTTCCGGCGCTGGCGGGGGTGCGCCCCGTGGTAATTAGCTCGGAGGTGGGATGGCGCAAGCCGGCCGCGCAGTTCTTTCACGCCGTTCGCCATGCGGCGGATAAAGATGCCAACCACATCCTCTATATCGGCGATGACCGCGTCCACGATTACGACGGCGCCCGCTCGGCCGGCCTGTTGGCGGTGCTGTTCGATCCACAGGAGGCGTGCCCCGATAAGACCGTGCGGCGCATCGGGCGCCTCACCGACCTGCTTTCCGTTGGAGAATGACACCCCGATCCCATCATTTCAGCGGCGCCGGCTTGTCGAACAGCGGCAGGAACCGCTTGTCCTGCTGGATTTCCTTTAACAGCTCAGCCCCGGTCTTGCCGTCCCGCACTGGGACGGCGCCGTAGTCCCGATCCAGGATGCGATAATAATAGAAAGCGTCGTCGAGAAGTCCGCGTTTAGCGGAAACGCGGGCGAGGGCCTCCACGGCTCGCGCCGCCTGGCCCTTGTCGTCGCTGTGCGCTACCGGCGTCAGCAAGGCTTCGACCCCCAGCCCGTCGGCGCCCGTCTGCATCAGCCGCTCCGCCAGGAGCAGCCGGGCCTCGCGGCCGGCGTCCGCTTCCGGCCCGAAAGCCGCGATGAAGGATCGCAGACCGTCGTCGCCCTTCGATTCCTTCGCCTTGTCGAGGACGCTCCGAATCTCGTCTTCCAGCTCCTTCCGTTTCTCCGCCGGCGCCGCCTTCAGCAGCGCGGCGACGCCGGCCTTGGCCAGCAGCGATGGACTGGATCGCAAGGCCGGGTCGTCGGGCGCCGCCAGCACGGTCTGGTCGCCCAGTCCGGCCAGCTCGGCATAGGCGTCCAGCGATTCCTTCCATTTGGCCTCGGCCTCGAATCCGCGGCCGGTCAGCACTAACAGGACGCCGCGCCGGTGCAGTGTTGCAACCGCATCGCCGGGGACATGGCACATTTCGTCGTACTCCGGCAGGTACTTTTCCGCCTTGGCGAAGTCGTTTTGAAGCAATTGCGTCAAGCCGGCGTACAGTGCATCTCGCGCCGGATTGAGCAGCTCCGCCGGCGGCTTGGCGTCGATCACCTTTTGCAGATCGTCGATGGCGTCGGCGACCTGGCCGGCGTCTAGGCGCAGCTGCGCCCGGCCGAAAAGGCCTTGCACGTCGTTGGGGTTTGCGGCCAGCGCCGCGTCGAACTCATTGAGCTTGTTCTTCAGCAGCGGGTAAGCGGTGATGCTCTCCGTCGATTGGGAGATGAGTGCGCCGCCGAAAAATACGAGGTTGCCGAGACCGTCCGGCTTTTCCGTATTGTGGTCGGGGGGAATATGCACCTTGGCGCAGCCCGCGACTTTCCCCTTGGCCAGGTCGATGGCGCAGACCTCCGGCGCTTTGCGCGACTCGGTCATGGCAAGCGGCAGGTAGTAGACGCCGTCCGCCGCAGCGCCCTGGCCGGCGGGAGCGCCAGTCGCCGCGGTCCACAGCAGCGTACCATCGCCCAGACCGTAGGCGCGGCACGATTTTTTGCCGACGATGAGGACGCGGCCCTCGAAGACGCCGGCCATGTACACATCGTCGTCCCGCCGCGACGCCGTCCAGCGGAGGGCGCCGGTCTTCAGGTCGAGGCACGTAACGGCACGACTATCGAATGCCGTGAGGACCACCTTGCCGTCCTGAACAATGGGCGCGCAATCCCTCCAGGTTGTCTGCGGCAGCGTCATCTGGATCTGCTGGCCGGTGGCCGGGTTGATGATGATGCCGCCCGGCAAGACGCGCGCCCCTGGCGGGATAGCGCTGACGAAATCGGACTTGTCGCGGTAATGGTAGGCCCACAGCAGCGTGTGCTGGAGCGGATCGACGCCGACGACGACGCCGAGAATGGTTGGACAAACCAGCACACCGTCGCCGTAGGCGATGTGGGCCGCGGTGATCCGCCGCAGCGCGTCGTCGTCCAGCTTGCTGTCGTGGCTGACGCCCAGCGGCAGAACCCAATCGACTTTCGGCTTCCACTGATCGGCTGCGTCTTTCACATTATGCATCGCGATCAGGCGCATTTGCTGATCTTTCTCAGCCAACACGAACAGCCAGCCGTCGAGAGGCAGCGGCGCACCGAGGAAGAAGCAGCCGCTTAGCTCAGGGATAGATTCCTTAGCGTCCGGTTTGAAATAATCAGGCGTCCACATGCTCTTGCAATCGCGGCTCAGGTCGAAGGCCATGAGATGGTTGTGCGAGATCGCGTCCACGAGGTCCTGCGGCCAGCCGAACTGGTTCACGGGTTGGCCCGGGAAGTTCTGCATACGCAGAGTCGGCGGCTTGGGCACGGCAAGATCGGCGACGGTGTAAGCAAAGTCGCCGTCCACGCTGATCGTGCCGATGGTGGTGTTCTCGAAGAGGATGCCGGGGCGCTGAGTACCCGCTTGTTCGCCGAGATACGATTGCTCCCATTGGTGCAGGGCTTCCTGCCGCGTCGGTTCCATCATCCATTCGAGGCTGCCGTCAATGGGTGAAAGGCCGACCATTTTGCCGCTGACCAGGTCGCGGGCCGCGATGCCCGCATGGGTGCGGTAGAGGACAAGCGCATGCTTCTTGCCGTCCTTGGTTCCGATGCTTGTTGCGATGGGAAACTGCGACGGCACAAGCAGCTGATGCGTCGCCTCCAGCTTTTCGGACGCTCTTCTAAAAAGGTCAGCTACGCGGACGCCGAATTCAAAGTGCTGCAACTCCTTCACGTCCTGCGGTAGAAAAGGAATGGTGGTATCCTCCGTCCAGCTCCGCCACAGGAACGGCATTGCCCCCTCGCGCTGCGCCGAGCGGCTGGCTTCGCCGCCGAATATCGGCCAGTCCGCGCTCGTTTCGATCGGCTTGCTCAGCTCCTTCTGTACGTCGTCGCGGCTGAGCTTGCGATCGCCCAGCGTCAGTCCTTTGTCATCGAGGCGATCGAGCAGTTGCTTCGTCGCCACATCCGCATGGGTCTTATCGCCGATGCGGTGGAACGCGTCCGCCGCACGAAACAGCGTTTCCGGCGAGGCCTCGGCGGCTTCGCGCAGCTCCAGCCAGCGCTGATACGACAGGGCGGCCATTCGATAACGGCCGGCGTCGTACTGCAATCCGGCCAGCGCTTCCAGAGCATCCGGCCCGGCGTCGGTGTAAAGGTAACGCCGCACCACTGCCGCCAATTTGGCCTCATCTTTTTCCTTGAGCGCCTCCTTCAGCATTTCGGCGGCGTGCGGCCCTTCGCTTTCCTGATAGACCTTGCGTCCGGCGGGCGGCAGCGAGGTCAGGAGCCGCTGAGCCTCGGCATGGGCGCCGACTGTTCGCGGCTCCTTATCGCCGCCGAGAACGGCCATGGGATCGCCGTCCACGTCGAGCACCTGCTGCAGGACACGGGCGGTCTTCACCCATTCCTGACCGCGGATGAACTCCGCGGCCGCTTCCAGCTTGGCGGTGACTTGCGCGTCGTTTGGCAGGACGAAACTGTCCGTGGGTGCATCGAGAGGTGGTTCACCTGAGCCCCGCGCGATCGGCGGCGAGACCGGCCGATCCGGCGGCTGAGCGAGGCCGAGGCACAGCGGCCAGGGTAGCAACACGGCGGAGAGGACGACGGCGGCGCGGCGAACGGGACGCATGGCGCTTCCTCCAGGCAAGGGCGCGAGATGTTGCGGCGGTATTGTCGCACGGGCGCGCCGAGAATTCCAGCGCCTTCTCGTTCCCAGGCTCTGCCTGGGAACGCCCCGCCCGGCAGGCTCTGCCTGCCGGATGGACGCGAGGCAGAGCCTCGCCAGCAGTCCGCTCCCA
>DATKHW010000175.1:0-6591 GCA_035546275.1 Gemmataceae bacterium | reverse complement strand
GGCGCCGTCTTCACGCCGCGGACCACCACCTCGCTCAATCCGACGTTCATCCAACCGTATCTTTGCGGAATTACGAATCGGGGTTGCCTGTGGGTGCAGAATTTCACCGGGGTCTTGATCTCCACAGACAGCCGCATCTCGCCGTTCATCAACGAGGATCTGTCGGCGGGATACACGATCTTTCACAGCAGCAGCGCGATCACTTCGGCCCTGATGCCCACATCGCTGACGCCGACGATTGAAGCGCAGCTCCTGCTGCCCACCGACCACGAAGGCACGGGGCCTGTGCCGGGATTGGCCGGCCCTGGCGCCGCTCTGACGTCGGTCTCCGCGTTTCGCTTCCCCGACCAACTCTTCCTGACGGAAGGCCTGCAGCTCGGCCTGGGCGAGCATTCGGTACTGTCCGGCGGGATTGTCGAGCCGGTCGTCGGTCCGAAGGCCTTTTCGGTCGGCGTGACGGTCGGTTTGAATATCTTCTTTTGAGATGTGCAAAGGCATGAGGCGGCGCGGGACCGCCTCATGCCGCATCGCTTCGGCGCAGCATCCGGATCAGCCAGACCCACATGAGCGATGTCAGCGCCGCCGCCGCGGCCAGCGCGATCACCCCATACCACGTCAGCCGCTCGCGCAGCCGCCGCGTCGGTTGCAGCGCCGCCTCCCGGTCCTGCTGCACCAGCACCACCCAACGACTGCTTTCGGCCGGGGCATAGCCGGCCAGGTACGTTCGGCCGTCGAGCGGGTCCACGTAATGACCGTCCACGCCGGAACCCTGCCGCCCCTCCGTCATGTCCCGGATTAACTTGCTCTCCAAAGGCTCCGGATTGGCGTCGTCCCGCGGCCGAATCTTGCGGTTGACCGCCTCGCGGTCGCGGTGCGCCAGGATGTGCCGGCGATCGTTGATCAGCACCGGAAAGCCGTATTTCTCGTTGAAGCCGGCCGCCAGGACCCAGTCATAGAGGTCCGCGACGTGCATCGTGCCGGCCAGCAAACCGACCGTCTTCGACGGATCGTCAGGGTCTTTCAATGGAGCGGAAATAGAGATGATGACCGGGTCCGGCCGACCCTTCTCATCGACGCCGACGCCGACGTAGGGCTGGGAAACATAGACGCCCTCGTGGGCTGGAAACGGTTCGCCCTGATGATGGAACTTGTGGCCGCCGCCGCTGAACCAGTCGCGCCACGCCCACGATTGGCCCTGGTCCCACAGTTCCTTTTCCTGCGGGTCGTCGGCGACGATATGCCCGGCGGCGTCCGCAACCGTCCATTTGAAGAAGTAGAGGTCCTGGTCCGTTTCGCGGAACTTCTCCAGCCGGGCCGCCAGCCGCTCGCGCGGTTGGCCGTCGCGCACCGCCCGTTCCAAATCGGGGTCGGCGGCCCGCGAAGCGACGATGTCGGTGCGCCGCTTCAGCTTGGCGTCCACCAGCTGGGCCATGACCTGGGCCATGAGCTTGTTGCGCTCCAGCACCTGGCCGGACAGCGCCGCCTCGGAATCCTGCACGGCCATGCCCAGAAGGAACCAGCCGCCCAAGGCCATCGCGATCAAGAGCAGCAGCGGCGCGACCAGGCCGAACAGCAACAGAGGCCGTTGCCGTCGCCGCCGATCGCGCAGCTTCAGGGCGTCCAGCACCGCCCCGGCGTCCCGAAAGCGCTTTTCCGGGTCCACTTCGAGACAGCGGTCGATGACAGCGGCGAAGCTCGCATCCATGCCGGGCGCGCGGCGGTGTGCGGTCGGCCGCGGCGCCTGCCGCACCCAGTCTCGATAGCGCTTCAGGCGCCGCGCCAGGTCGCCGAACTGGCCCAACTCTTTGCGAATCGCGTCGGTCTCAAACGGCGGGTTTCCGGTCAGCAGCGTGTAGATGACGGCGCCCAGGCCGTAGACGTCCCAGCGCGTGTCGGGGATGGACGGGTTGAGGTCGGCCTGTTCCGGGGCCATGTAGAAGAAGGTGCCCAGCGCCGGCGAAGCGTCGCTGATCAGATGGGCCTGGCCGAAATCGGCGACAAGGGCACGGCCGCGGGCGTCCAGCAGGATGTTGCCCGGTTTGAGGTCGCAGTGGCGGACGCCCTTGGCGTGGACATAGGCAAGAGCTTCGGCCGCCTCGCGCAGCACCTTGACGGCCTCGGCCGGATGGAACCGTTTGCCATCGTGCAGCCGGGTAGCCAACGATCCGCCCGGAGCGTACGTCATGACGTAATACGGCGGGTCGGCTTCCAGCTCCACGTCCCGCAGCTGGACGATGCCCGGATCGGCGTGCATCAGCGCCAGCTGCTTCACTTCCGCCTGGACCAGCAGCCATTCCTGCCCCGTGCCGTGAGCGAAGAACTTGACCGCAACCTGAACGCCCGTGCGCTCATCGACATAGAGCCAGACGGCCCCATAGGCGCCCTCGCCCAGCTTGCGGACGGCGTGGAAACCCGGTACGGGATGGGGCGATCCGGGCAGTCCGTCGCTTCGGGGCAGCGACGAGGCCGGCTGGGTGGCGGCGGTCTTATCGCCGGTTTGTGCGGGGATCGCCTGGCCGCCCGCATCGGAAACCGTGTGCGCGTCTTCCGTGGGAGATGGATCGTTGCTCGACATGGGGTCCGCTCGGTGAACACGGTCCCGCCGGTGGGAGCGTAGGGGACTTTCGCCCCATTATAACCTGTACGCGGCTGCCGGACGACCTGTGCGCTCCAGCGCCGCCGGTCCCTTCCCTCTCTCATCCGGCACAACAGGAACAGCTTTCCAGGCGCCGCCCCTTCCGCTTCACTTTTTCCGGGAAAATCGTTGCGGGCCGGCCGCGACGGGTGTCTCATTCAGGTGACGGCTGAATTTTATGCTGGGGCCTGAATATATTTTGGTTTTACCTGATTTTTTCTTCGTTTTTCAGTTGAATTGTGAGTTGCAGCGATTATTCTGCTGCAAGCCGACTCGCGCCGGAACGGAAAAGCGAGAAGACAGGTGGTTATCGCCCGAGCGTAAGACATCGCCGTCGTTCGCCCCCGTGTGTCGAGGACCCTCCCCGTGAAAGCATCCTCTTCTCTGCGACTCGAGCGGCTGGAGGACCGCACTAATCCCTCCACTCTGACCGTCAGCTTCGTCCCCGATGGGACGCAGGTTGGCACACAGGTAAGCGAACTGTACCAGGACAACGCCGGCACAGCCCCGGCCGTCTGGCAAGGGCAGCTGGTCAGCGAGCTGCAAGCGGCCCTTTCCGTCTCCACGATGAGCAACGTGACGCTGACCCTCGTGCCGGACGACGGCGCCTCGATGAACGCAGCGGCCCCGCAGGACGGCCAACTGCGCATCGCGGCCGTCGATGAGCTGTTCACCTCCAACGGAACCCCCGTCACGCCGCCGCCCGGCACGGACTTCATGGTCGCCGGCGGCTCCGCCGCTGCTACATTCGGCATGGGCCTTGGCCTGGTCGGTCCGAACGGCCAGCCGCTCAGCCCGGCCCCGACGCCGCCCGGCCAGCAAACGTCGGGTTCCATGCTGCCGTTCATCCTGCCGGTCCAGAAGGCCTACGGCAATCTGTACCCGAACCCGCCCGCCTCGACACCCGGCCCGTCGGGCGGCACGACGCCCTCCTACTCCGACCCGTCTGGCTCGGCGACCATCGACTCGCTGGTCGGCGATCCGGGGTCGCCGTGATCCGTCGTCCTCCTATTACTCGCACCTGTGGGCGGGAAAGGCGGTTCACCGCCTTCCCGCCCACAGCGTTTTTGTCGGCCCCTGGCGAGGCGACTTGCCGCTTGATCGAATGCCGTCGCTATGCGGGCGGCGTACGATGAAAGGTGGTTGCATCCGCTTTCCAGGAGGCCCTTACGATGAATACCGCCCCATCCCCCCTTTCACCGCGACGTGAGATCGCCACTTTGGCCGGCGGCTGTTTCTGGTGCGTCGAGGCCGTCTTCGACCGGCTGCGCGGCGTGGAGAAGGTCGAATCCGGCTACGCCGGTGGCGCCACGCCGAATCCAACCTACGAACAGGTTTGCACCGGCGCCACGGGCCATGCCGAAGTCATCCAGCTCACATTCGATCCCAACGTGATCTCCTTCCGTGAGATCCTCGATGTCTTTTTCGTGGTCCACGACCCGACGACGCTCAACCGGCAAGGCGCGGACGCCGGCACGCAGTATCGCTCCGCTGTCTTCTATCACAGCCCGGAGCAGAAGGAAACTGCCGAACGGCGCATCGCCGAGTTGAATGCGGAAGGCGTCTGGGGCGCACCCATTGTCACGGAGGTCGCCCCCTTCACGACCTTCTACCCCGCGGAGGATTACCATCAGAGCTTCTACCAGCGCAATCCCAACCAGGGCTATTGCCGCGTCGCCATTCCGCCGAAGCTGGCGAAGCTGCGCAAACAGTTCGCCGCGAAGCTCAAGCCGGAAGCGGTTTGAGTACGCAATTAGGTATGCGGAAAAAGAAAAGAAGCCGGCGGCTTTTGGCCGCCGGCTCGTGGAATGTGCAAGGGGGAAGTGCGGTCTAGGTATGCTGGCGGGCCGCGGGAAACAGCCCGAAGGGACACTGATTTCAACGCTTTTGGTTATTGCAACCACCGTGCCAATGGGAAAAGCTGCGGCCGCGAAATCGACGTAAGCATCTGCTTTATCAGCAATTGGGGCACAAGCCGGTTTTTTGAGTGGGTAAGCGGCGCCGGCGCGGGTTGTAGGAATTACAGCCGATGTGCGGACATTTGCACAACCTTGTACGATTTTGCTCACCGCCGTGTCTTTTTTCTTGAAGCATCGCCCTATTCGGGTATCGTAGAGAAAAGACAAGACGGGCCGCCCGATCCGCCCTCCCTCCCTGCCGAGCGCACGCATGACGCCGCTGCTGACTCTTCTTCTCGCCGCCGCGCCGGCGGACGCGCCGCCGTCCCGCTCCGTGGATTACGTCCGCGATGTGAAGCCGATTCTCGCGCAGAATTGCGTCAAATGCCACGGTCCCGACCGACATCGCGGCGGTCTCCGCCTCGACACGGCCGCCGGCGTGCGCAGGGGCGGCGATTCCGGGCCGGCCGTCACGCCCGGCGATTCCGCCAAGAGCCGGCTGTACCGCGCCGTCACCGCTGCGGACGGGGTCAAGCCGATGCCGCCGACCGGAGCGCCGCTTGACGCCAGCCAGATCGTAACCCTGAAGGCCTGGATCGACGCCGGCGCCGCCGCACCCGCCAATGAGGTCGCCGCCGCCGGCAGCCACTGGGCCTTCCAGCCGATCGTCCGCCCCGAGCCGCCGGCCGTGAAGAACGAGGCCTGGGTCCGCAATCCCATCGACCGGTTCATCCTCGCGCGGTTGGAAAAGGAAGGCGTCGCCCCGTCGCCAGAAGCCGATCGGCCCACGCTCATCCGCCGGCTCAGCCTCGACCTGCTCGGTCTGCCGCCCTCCCCCACGGAAGTGGACGAATTCGTTGCGGACCAGTCGCCGGACGCCTATGAGAGGTTAGTGGATCGCTTATTGGCCTCGCCGCATTACGGCGAGCGCTGGGGCCGGCACTGGCTCGACCAGGCCCGCTACGCCGACTCCAACGGCTACAGCATCGACGCCCCGCGCTCCATGTGGCCCTATCGCGATTGGGTCATCAACGCCTTCAACCAGGACATGCCGTTCGATCAATTCACGATCGAGCAGTTGGCGGGCGACTTGCTGCCGAAGCCGACCACCGACCAACTCATCGCCACTGGCTTCCACCGCAACACGCAGATCAACGAAGAAGGCGGCATCGACCTAGAACAGTTCCGCGTCGAGTCGATCGTCGATCGCGTCAACACGACCGGCGGCGTCTGGCTCGGCCTGACGATCGGCTGCTGCCAGTGCCACGACCACAAATTCGACCCCATTTCGCAGCGCGAATATTACCAATTTTTCGCCTTTTTCAACAGCGTGGATGAGCCGAAGCTGGAATTGCCGACGCCGGAGCAGACGGCGAAGCGCGCGGAGGTGCAGGCGAAGATCGAGGCGGCGGAGAATCGTTTGAAGGAACTGGACTCCGTGACGCCGGAGAAGTTGGCGGCGTGGGAGGGGTCGCTGTCGCTGGAGGACAAGAAACGGTTGCCGCAGGCGGTGCGCACGGTCCTAGCCATCGCCGTCAACGGCCGCGACGCCAAGCAGCAGCAGCTGGTGCTGGACGCCTACCGCAAGGCGGATCAGACGAAGCATATCGTGGCCGTGCTGGCCGGCCGTGACCCGCTGACCGCGCCGCTGCACCTGCAAGCGTTCGGCGCCCGCATGGTCCTGGAAAAGCAAATTGCGGAGCTGAAAAAGGACTTGCCGGTCATCCCGACGACGCTGATCGTGCGCGAACGGCCGACGCCGCGCGAGACGCACATCCACATCATGGGCGACTTCACGCGCAAGGGCGATTTGGTGACGCCGGGCACGCCGGCCGTGCTGCCGCCGCTGCCCGAACGTAGGGGCGGGGCAACCCCGCCCCTACCGAACCGGCTCGACCTGGCTAAGTGGATCGTCGATCCGAAAAATCCGCTGACGGCCCGCGTGGCGGTCAACCGCATGTGGATGCAGTATTTCGGCCTAGGCCTGGTGGAGACGGATAACGACTTCGGCACGCAGGGGACGCCGCCGAGTCATCCCGAATTGCTCGACTGGCTGGC
>DATKHW010000174.1:0-3156 GCA_035546275.1 Gemmataceae bacterium | reverse complement strand
CGCGACCTGTACGGCGCCAAGGACGGGCGGCGCGGCGCCGAGGGGACCTTCATGTGGTTCATGGAGGAGGTCGGCGAGCTTGCGTCAGCGCTGCGGAGTAGCACGCCCGAGGAACTGGCCGCCGAGTTCGCCGACGTGCTGGCCTGGCTGGCGACCTTGGCCAATATCGCCGGCGTCGATCTCGATGCGGCCGTGCGGGCCAAGTACGGAAGCGGCTGTCCCGGATGCGGCCGCAGTCCGTGCGTTTGCGATCAGACCGAAAAGCCGTAGCGAACCATGCAGAAGGAAGACAAGCAGCCCCGCACGCCTGGGGAGGGATGAATGGCCTTGCTCACGTCGCCCCGCAACGCCGGCCTCACACGATCCCTATTGCGGATCGTTATTCTGTACTCTGCATTCCTCATTCTGCATTCCGCCGCCGCGGCCGCCGAACCGCTGCACATCGAGAACGTCCAGATCGGCCTGCCCGGCGGCAAAGGAGAGCAGGAATCGACTCCCTATCGCAGCGGCCTCTGGGCGCCGGTCTACGTCAAGATCAAGGCGGGGCCGGACGGCAACGGTCTCAACCAGTTTGTGGTCCGCGTCGAGAGCAGCGACGGCGAGAACGCCCTGGTCCGCTACGAGACGCCGCTGCCTGCGCTCACCGCCAATGAAGATTACATCGCCGTGGCCTACGTCCGGCCCGCCGGCAACCTGGACGATTTTTCCGTCCATCTTGTGACGGCCGACGGTCAGCCCGTTCTCGGCGGCCCCGCCGTTCCACCGCCCGCCGACAAGCAGCCGCTGGAACCGGCCCAGCCGCTCTACCTCTCGATCGGCTCGCGGTTGGCCCGCAACATGGCCGGCGACCAAGGCGAGGACAAGCAAAAGCAAACCACGCCGTTCGCCTACATCGACGACGTTTCCTACATGCCGGATCGCTGGTTCGGCTACGAGGCGGTGGACTGCGTCGTCCTCACCACCGGCGGCGAACTCATCAAGACGCTGCTGGAAGATTCGGCGGCGGATCGGCGCCGGGCGTTGGCCGAATGGGTCCGGCGCGGCGGCAAGCTGATCGTCTCGGTCGGCGCCAACCGCCAGCTGGCCGCCGATCTCCTCAAGAAGATGCCGCTGGGCGCAGCCGAGCGGGCGCCGCTCATCCCGTGCGATCTGGACGGCCCGCCAGTGACCTGCGCCGAGGCGGTCGATCTTTCCCACTGGCTCGGCCCCGCCAAGCCGCTGGAGAGAGTCGAGTTCACGCATCTCCGGCCCGGCGCGGGCGTCGTCGTCCTTGTCAGCGAGGCGTGCAAGGATCAGGATGGCGCGAAGGTGGATTGTCCGGTGCTGGTCGAATCGTCCTGCGGCCTGGGTCGCGTCTGGCTGACCGCCTTCGACCTGGAAACGGGGCCGTTCGGCGCCAAGGACGCCGAGGACAGCCGCAAGGCCTTTTGGGCCAAGGTGCAAACGGAGTTCACGCCCCGCCTTCCGGTCCCGGCCGACAAAAACGGCTTCAACGCCAACGAACCGCAGGCGCTCTTGGCCGACCTGGAACGCTCGCTGGACGATTTCGAGAACGTCCCTGTCGTCAACTTCGGCTGGGTGGCCCTGTTCATCCTCGTCTATATCGCCATCGTCGGCCCGCTCGATTACATCCTGCTGACGCGCCTGTTCAAGCGGCCGGAGCTGACCTGGATCACGTTCCCCGTCGTCGTCGTCAGCCTCAGCATCCTCGCCTACGTCACGGCCTACTCCATGAAAGGCGACGATCTGCGGGTAATCAAGATGGATCTTGTCGAGTATGACCTGGGAGACCAGCCGCAGGCCTATGGGACGAGCTGGTTCACGCTGTTCAGTCCGCGCATCCAAAACTGCACGATCGGCCTAGAACCGTCGGCGCCGGACTGGGCGTCGCCTCCGGCCGAGGGAACGACGAACCGCGCCGTGATGGTCGCTGCCTTGACCCGGGCAGGCCAGGCCGACGCCGCCGGGTCGCCGAGCCTGTTCCGCAAGCCGTATGATTATGCCCCGGACGCCTTCGGCGTGGAACACACGCCGATCCCCGTCTGGTCCACGCGAGCCTTCCAGGCGTCGTGGCGGGCCGGCGTCGACAAGGAAAAGCCGCCGGTCGCCGACGGCACGGCCGACAAGACGAAGCCGGATCCGGTCCGTGCCGACCCGGCGGACGCGAACAAGCTGATCGGCACGATCCGCAACAACCTGCCCGTCGCGCTGGAGAGCGTGACGATCTTCTATCGTGGGAATTATTATGCGGCCCCCGACCTGGCGCCGGGCGCGGAGTTTCACGTCCAGGCCTTGTGGCAACCGCGGCCTGGCAAGGATCAGCCCGGCCTTGCCGCTTTGGGTTGGGCCGGCGACGCCAGTGTCCTGACGCAGCCGATTGAAGAGATGTCCGAGGGGCGGTCCACCAATCGGCCTTATTACGTCCCCGCCGTGCCGCGCAACCAGCTGATGAAGGACATGCTCTTCCATACCAAGACGACAGGCGCTTCCGCCAAGACCAACATCGGCCTGCGCGTCTTCGACCAGAGCTGGCGGCTGGACGAGAAAAAGGTCCAGGTGGAGCAAGGCAAAGAGGGCCGCGTCTTCCGCGACGAGATCATCCTCGTAGCGCGGACGTCCGCGCTGTCGGATCAGGCCGCCAAGGCGATGAACGATCCCGCCTGTCCGACGCGGTTGTGGATCGACCGGCTACCCGACGGCAAATCGAAGCCGCCCATTCCGTCCGGCTACCTGACGCAGGAAACCTACGTCCGCGTCTACATCCCCGTGCAACATCCTCAACCCGACAAGGCCGTGAAGCCATGATCGAGACGCGCGACCTGACCAAGATGTACGGCGAGCTGTACGCCCTCAACCGGCTGACGCTGAAGCTGGAGCGCGGCGACGTGTACGGCTTCATCGGCCCCAACGGGGCCGGAAAGACGACGACGATGCGCATCCTGGCGACGCTGTTGAACCCCACCTGGGGCGAGGCGTCGGTGTGCGGCTATTCGATTTACAACAACGCCAAGGAAATCCGCCGGCTGATGGGTTATATGCCGGACTTCTTCGGCGTGTACGACGACATGAAGGTGATCGAGTACCTGGAGTTCTTCGCGGCGGCCTACCGGATCAAGGGGCCGGAGCGGCGGCGCAAGTGCGATCAAGTCCTGGAGT
>DATKHW010000173.1:0-2739 GCA_035546275.1 Gemmataceae bacterium | reverse complement strand
GATCGCCGACGACTTCATCCAGTTTGCGGAGGAAGCGGCGGTGCGCGTGGAGGAAGAGACGCGGGCCCAGCGGGCCGCGGAGGAGGCCGCCCGGGCGAACGCCCCGGCCCCGGCGCCGCGACAGACGCCGCAGCAACGCGCCATCGAGTTGCTGGGCCCCGACGAGCCGGTACCGACCGAGGAAACGCCGGCGCCCAGCGCGGAGCAGATCTTCGGCGAAGCGCCTATCGCCCCCGTGGAAGAACAGCCGGCGGAGCCGAAGTTGACGGCTGAACAGTTGTTCGGAGAAGCGCCAGAGAAGGCGGTGGAGGAACCGCACGTCAGCGCGGCCCAGCTTTTCGGCGAGGAGGCGCCGCCCGCCGAGGAGAAGCCGGCGGAGGGACAGCCAGCCGACGAGTAAGCTGGCGAGCGGCGCGGCGTCAGCCCGCCGTGCCAGAAACGCCGCCAACACGCGGCGAGCTGACGCCGCGCCGCTCGCCGGGCAAGATTCCCTTTGTCTCAATCGGCCGGGCGGTTAGAATAGAACGTGATACGCAAATTACGCATGCATGGGTGAATCGACGATCGAAGAGGCAACACGGAGGAGATTCCGCTTGCAAAACGAGAAGGTTCGCATCTATCATCTGGCGCACGAGTTGGACATGGAGAGCAAGGACCTGCTCGACCTGTGCCGCAAACACGGCATCGAGGTGAAAAACCAGCTCAGCACGTTGTCGCCGGAGCAGCGTGAAGCCATCGTGGCCCTGGTGCGCAAGGGTCCGGGGACGGCTGCGCCCCAGGCGGTCGTTCCGCCGACCTTGCAGCCCAAGCACGTACCGAACCTGACCTCGCAGCGTCCCCCCGTGATTTCCTCGCGCCCCACGGCCAAACCCGCTGAAGCCGTCGCTCCGCTGGCTCCGGCCGCCACGTCCCCGACCGCTGTTCCAGCTGCGGAAAAACCGCTTCCTTCCGCCCCCGCCGCTCCGCCGATCGCTCCGGCCGCCAAGACGGCGGAGCCGGCGCCGGCCATCCATCCGCAGCAACCGGCGCCCGCCGCCAAGGCGCCCGAGACGCCGCCGACGCCTGCGCGGCACTCGGATAAGGCGCCAGCTCCACCGGCGCAACCCGCGGCCGCGAAGCCGGCTGAACCCATCGCGCCCCGAACGCCGGAGCCTCCGACTCGACCGCCGGCTCTTCCTCAGGGCGGGGCGCGCCCACCGATGCGCGTCCTGGGGCCGAATCCACCGCGGCCTGGCGGCGATCAGGGCGTTCGCAGGCCCACCGACCGGGACCGCAGCCGCATCCCCGGCGCTGGGCGCGTCGGCTCGGCAACGGGCGGCTATCGCGTCGCCATGCCGCCGCCGGCCAAGACGCCCAAGGCGCCGGACAAACCCAAGGAACAACCGCCGGCCGCCGCCGGCGCGCGGAAGCTGGCCGAAATTCCAGCCGAGCTGCTGAACCGAGAAGGTCCGGCCCGAACCTTCGAGGAGATCCAGCGCGCCATTAATCAGCAGCAGCAGCCCATCGCCCGCGCCCCGGCCGCGCCCGGCGTTCCGGACGAAGTTACGGATGAGGAGGAAGGCGACCGGAAGAAGGGCGGCGCCAAGCAGCGCGGCGGGCCCGGTCGCGTCGTCGGCAGCGACGCCCGCCACAGTCAGCGGAACCAGCGGCAAGCGGAACGCAAGTCCAAGGCGGAAAATGATATCCGCAGCGGCCGCGTCGGCCTGCTGACCGAGGATGATGGACCGCGCATCCGCATTAAGAAGCAAAAAAAGAAAGTCCTCGGCCCCACCCAGCCGCGGAAGGGCAAGGTGCCGATCGAGCTGCCGATCACCGTGCGTTCGCTGTCCGAAGCCATCGGCAAGAGGTCCGGCGAGCTGCTTCTGAAGCTGATGAACCACGGTCTGCCCAGCACCATCACCATCAACTCCAATCTGACGCCCGACCAGGCCGAAACCATCGCGCTGGAGGCGGGCTGCGAGCTGGAGATCAAGCGCCCGGCCAACGTCGAAGCAGAGCTGATCGCGGAGGCCAAGAAGCCGGACAATCCGGAAGACCTCCAGCCGCGGGCGCCGATCGTGACCATCATGGGCCACGTCGATCACGGCAAAACCTCACTGCTGGACAAGATTCGCCGGAGCAACGTGGTCGCCACGGAGGCCGGCGGCATCACGCAGGTGATTCGCGCCTGGCGCGTGGACCACGGCGGCCGGCCGATCACCTTCCTCGACACGCCGGGCCATGAAGCGTTCACCAAGATGCGCGCCCGCGGCGCCAACGTGACCGACATCGCGGTCATCGTCGTGGCCGCCGACGACGGCGTCATGCCGCAGACCGAAGAAGCCATCGCCCACGCCAAGGCCGCCGGCGTGTCCCTTGTGGTGGCCATCAACAAGGTCGATCTGCCCAACGCCAACCTCAACAAGACACGGCAGCAGCTGTACGGCCTGGATGTGCTGCCCGACAACATGGGCGGCGACACGCCGTTCGTCGAAACCAGCGCCGCCAGCGGCAAGGGCATCGACGAATTGCTCGATCAGCTCTCGGTTGTGGCCGAATTGAAGGAGCTGAAGGCCAATCCGAACAAGCCGGCTTCGGGCACCTGTCTCGAAGCGAAACTGAGCGAGGAAGAAGGCGTCTTCGCCACGCTATTGGTCCGCGACGGCACGCTGCACAGGGGCGACGTGATCCTGGTCGGCGCCGCCTATGGCCGGGTTCGCGCCCTGTACGACGATCTCGGCCGGCCCATTGAGGAAGCCG
>DATKHW010000172.1:0-6671 GCA_035546275.1 Gemmataceae bacterium | reverse complement strand
GGCGAGCGGCGCGGCGTAAGTGAGCCCGCAGCGCAAGCAAGGGAAAGCCCTTGCTTGCGCTGCGGGCTCACGCCGCGCCGCTCGCCTCAATCACGATGCAGCCGCCGTCGCTTCCTCCTCCGCCTCTTCCTTCACGCGCGTCGGCACGGCCCGCAGACCCGTGGCGCCGTTGGTCTGCTGATGCCCCGCCGTGCCCGATTCGTGGTACTCCGCGTCCTGGTTCACCTGCCACAGATCGTACACCTTGCGATCGGCCAGGATGTTCTGCACGCACAGCATCGCCGTCATCATCGCGTGGTCCTGGTTGTTGTACTTGTGCATGCCGTTGCGGCCGACCAGGTGCAGCGTCGGATACTTCGCCTCCAGTTCATCCTTGATCGTGGAAACGTGCTTGGCGTAGTCGTCGTCGTACACGGGGTACGCCTTCGGCTGACGGACGACGCAGCCGTCCACCACGTCGGTCGCCTTGCCCAGGCCGATCTTCTCCAACTCGCCCTTCGCCTGCTCGATCAGCTGCTCGTCGCTGGACGACCACAGGCCGTCGCCCTCGAAGCAGAAATACTCCAGGCCGTAGCAGTTCATCGACGGGTCCGGCACCATCTCCGGCGACCAGGATTTGAAATTCTGCACCCGGCCGACCTTCACGCTCGGATCGTGGATGTAGATCCAGTTGTCCGTGAAGACGTTCTTGTCCTGCAGGATCAGCATCACGGTCAGGAAATCACGGTATTTCAGCGACTCGGCCGCCTTCCGCGCTTCATCCGACACGGCCGGCGTCACGCCCTGGACCAGGTGACGCATCGGCGCCGAGGAGATCACGTGCTGCGCCTGCGTAACCAATCGGCGCTTTTCCGCATCCTCATAGGCGATTTGCCACAGCCCCGCCTCGGCGTCCCAGTGGCAGCCGACGACCCTGCAGCTCATGCGGATCGCGCCGCCCATCCTGCGGACCTTGTCCGCGCACGTCTCCCACATCATGCCGGGGCCTTTGCGCGGATAGCGGAACGAGTCGATCAGCGTCTTGATGACCTCGCCCTTGTTCTTGGGCTTCGGCTTCCAGAGGGCGTTGAGGATGGCCGTCTTCAGCGACAGCCCCTTGATGCGCTGGGCGGCCCAGTCGGCGGAGATCTCCTTGCAGCTCATGCCCCACACCTTCTCCGTATAGGTCTTGAAGAAGATGTTGAAGAGCCGCGAGCCGAACTGGTTCGTCACCCAGTCCTCGAAGCTCTTGGGGTTCGGGATGGGGAACATCCGCGCCTTCATATACGACAGCACGCAGCGCGTGGCCTCGATGACGCCGAGCTTGAACAGGGCCTCGCCGGCCTTGAGCGGGTAGGCGAAGAATTTGCCGTTATAAAAGATCCGCGAAGAGCGCGGCCGCTGCAGCATGTCGTCGGGCAATATCTCGGTCCAGAAGTCTTCGACTTCCTTGGATTTCGAGAAAAAGCGATGGCCGCCGATGTCGAAGTGGTAGCCCTTGTATTTAGCTGTGCGGGAGATGCCGCCGACGTAGGTCGGGTCGGCTTCCAGCACGGTGACTTCGGCGTTGCCCTTGCACAAGAGGTAAGCGGCGGTCAAGCCGGCCGGACCGGCGCCGATGATCGCCACGCTCGGATTCAACGTCATGGATGAGGGGTCCTTCGGTTTCATGGGGCACGCAGCACCGAGGCGACGCTGTCGTCGGTGAATGCGGAAGGTCGGGCGGTCCAGCGGTACAAGGGACGTTTTGTACCGCGCTCAAAAAATCCGATCTAGCCCAATTGCCCGTGGCAGAGGCGGCCCGCCTGTGGGTCACAGGCAGGCCGCCTGTGCCGCGCGGCTCAGTTGTCCGAACCGCTCGGAATCAAGCCGAGCCGCTTGAAGCCGTCCTCGCCGCGGCCGTTCGCCGCCTGGCGCGACGGGCTGACCGCCGGCTCCGCGTCCAGCCCGCGAGTGTAGATCAGCTGCTTCAGCCGATCGTTATAGGCGTAGGGGCTGTCGATCGCGTCGATCATGATCGGCTGGTCCTTGGCCACGCCCGCCACCAGCATTTCGCCGGACATCAGCTCCCGGCACGAAATCTGTCCCTTCAAGAGCGGGATCGCCAGGTAGACGTCCTCCTCGATCTTCTCGTGCGTCAGTACGTAACCTTCCGGCAAATCGCGCTTGGCATAGACGCCGCGAACCAGACCATCGAGATATTGAATCTCCCGTTCCGGCGGAATGCGCTTGGTCGCGCCGCTGTTGCCGCACATTTCCTGCGCCTTCTGAAACGCCTTGAACCACGTGTCGATCTGCTCCGGTTTCGAGCAATACGGCGACACCGGAATGCCGTCGGCCTCGATGTCGATGTGCCGTTCGAAGGTGCGGGCGCCCTTGGCGTAAGCGATCAGCATCGAACTCGACCAGTCGGTGCATTCGTGCGTCGAGAAGCCGATCGTGTTGTTCGGGTAGCGATTCCGCAGGAAATCGATCTGGTTCATCTCCAGCTCGTTGTCCTTGCTCGGATAGAGCGAGACGCAATGGTTCAGCGCGAGTGGGATGTTGCGGTTGGCGAAGAAGGTCACGAGGTCGTCCGTGTCCTTGAGCGAGGAGCCGCCGCTCGAGGCGATCACGGGTTTGCGGCTCTTGGCGATCTTCTCGATCAGGAACCAGTCGTTGAGGTCGGAGCTGGCCAGCTTGACGATCGGCACGCCCAGTTCGACGCACAGGTCCACAGAGGCCTCGTCGAAAGGGGTGGCGCAGGGGATGCAACCGCTCTTGCGGATGGCGGCGACGAGCGTGGCGTAGTCGGCCTTGGACATGCGCGTGTCCAGGGTCTTCTTGATGTAGCGCACGTCGGTGCGTCGGCGATAATCTTGATGGATGAAGTGGTCCACGTCGCGGAACTGGAGCTTGATCGCGGCCCGCACATTGTTGAAGCGGACGATGCGGGCGAAGTCGCTGATGATCTTCAGGCCGCGCTCGACCTTGCCCCAGTGGTTGTTGGCCAGCTCCAGGACGAAGAGGTCTTCAAAGATATCGCGGTTCATGGTGCTTGCTCTGCGTTGGGCCAGGGAATCACGGGGCACCTGTCCGCCGACGGTAGGGGCGGGGTTACCCCGCCCCTAGTCCTCGGGGACCAGCATGTTTTTGCGCAGCTCCTCGCGGTCGAGGAACGGGAACATGTCTTCCAACGGGGCGGTGACGATCCGGCCGTCCGGCAGACGGCGGGAACTGAGCCGCGGCTCGAAGGTCTGCTCCCGGTCCAGCACGACCTCGGCCACGACGGGGCCGTCGCTTTGCAGCACTGCTTCGACCTGGGCGGCGAAATCGGGTCCAGCGATCCGCTGGGCGGGCAGGCCGTAGGCGCGGGCCAATTTGAGAATATCGGGAAAGGATACGCCGCTTTCCGGTCCCTCGCCGACCAGGTTGCCGAAGAAGTTTTTCTGCGTCGTGCGGATCGACAGATAACCGCCGTTGCTCAGCACGAACAGCTTGATCGGGAAGCGATGATGCGCGACGGTCTGCAATTCCTGCACGTTCATCTGCAAGCTGCCGTCGCCGGCCAGGCAGATCACGCGCTTGCCGCGGCGGGCTACGGCGGCGCCGATCGCGGCCGGCAGGTCGTAGCCCATCGACGCGCTGCCGGAATTGGAGAAGAGCCGTTGGCCGGCCTTGATGCGAGCCGTCTGGAACGTGACGATGCAGGCCGTCGCGTCGCCGCACACCACCACGTCGTCGCTCGCCAGACTCCTCCAAAGCGTATCCATGAAGTGGTACGGATTGATCGCGCCGCCCAGCTCGCCGCGGATCTCGCGGTGCTTGGGCTGGACGACGGGATAGCGCTCCACCAGCTCGCGGCGCCCGCGCAGCCAGGCGGCGTGGCGCTCCCGATCGAACGGCTTCTCGGCCAGCTGCTGCTGCATCTCTTCCAGGAAGAGACGCACATCGCAGTGGACGGCCAGGTCGGGCTTCACGGTCGGCTTGTTCAGCTCGGCGGCGTCCGCATCCACTTGAATCTTGAACGCATGACGGGCGAAGGCGCCCCAGTTGTAGCTCACCTGGCGGACGCAGAGACGGGAGCCGAGGATCAGCAGCACGTCGGCGTTCTGCACCGTGAAGTTGCCGGCCCTGTCGCCGATCGAGCCTTGCCGGCCGCAGAAATGCGGATCGTCGGAGGCGATCAGGTCGTGGGTCCACGCCGTCGTCACCGGCACGCCGAGCAGGCGGACGATCTCGCGGAAGCCCTCCATGCCGCGAGCCAGACGCACGCCTGTGCCGGCCAGCAGCACCGGCCGCTCCGCCGCTTGCAACCGCTGCAGCACGTCACGGACTTGGGCGCGAATCTGCTCGCGGTCCCAGCGCGGCGCGTCCTCGGCGGGGTCGTAGGCCGGCAATTGGTCCGGCTCAATCTCGCTCGATTGCACATCCACCGGCACGTCGATCCAGCAGGGGCCGGGCCGTCCCGACGAGGCGAGGGAGAGCGCGCGCTCCAGATGGTAACGAATCTTTTGCGGATCGCTGACAAGCACGGCATACTTCGTGATGCCGCGGATCATGCCGACGACATCGACTTCTTGATCGCCCAGCTGCCGCAGGCCGGATAGCTGATACGTGGCCATGCACGTTTCGCGCTTGACCTGGCCGGAAACCACGAGCATGGGGATCGAGTCGGTCCAGGCGCCGAAGACGCCGTTGAGGGAGTTGATGGCGCCGGGGCCGGTGGTGACGTTGACGACGCCGACCCGGCCGTTGACGCGGGCATAGCCCTCCGCCGCCATCGCCGCCGCCTGCTCGTGGTGATTGCAAATGTAACGCAGGCGCGGCTCCGAGCCGAAGGCGTTGTTGAGGAACATCGCCCCGCCGCCGGAAACCATGAACAGGTCGCGCACGCCGCGGTCGGCCAGGGTCCGTGCGATGTAGTCGGCCACGCGAATTGCCATAGGATGCTCGCCCATAGGGGGCATGCTTTCGCGGCCGTTCCATGGCCTTGTGGTTCCTCCTTGACTGGGAAGGGCCGCGAAAGCATGGCGCCCTTCCCATATACATCAACGAATCGGCAGGCGGAGCCTGCCCTACACGGCCACGCCGGCAGACGGCTGGTCGGCCAGCGTGACGATGGGATTCGACAGGCCCAGCCGGCCGCGAATTCCCTCCAGGATATCCCGCTGGTGCAGCATCGTCGTGATGACGATGGTGTGCGGCAGGCCGCGCACATCCTGCGGCGCCAGGATCGGCCGGCCGCGCAGCCGCTTGCCGTGGTTGATCGAATTGCCGTCCACGAAGGCCGCGATGCGGGCGTCGCCGAGGGCCGTCTCCGCCAGCAGCTTCATGGCCAGCTGACCCGTGCCCCACACGATCAGCTCCTGCTGCTCGTTCACAAGGTGGCGAAGCTGAGCGTCGATGCGCTGCATCAGCCGGCGCGAGCCGGCGATGTAGGCATTGATCTTGCCGCGCAACTGGCCGTCCGGGACCAGCTCGGCCGGGGCCGTCGTCTTGCGGAAAATGGCGAACACGGCCGGGTAGGGCAGCGGCGGCGGCGCCTCATGCGTCTTGAAGCCGTGCCGCTCGGGCGCCAGCCCGGCGGTCCGGGCCAGGTTGACCAGGCAGCCCAGCGAAAAATGATTGATATGTTCCGTATTGAAATCCTGGAAGGGGGCGACGAGGCATTCGTCATAGCGGGCGGCGTCGGGCGTCTCCAGGTAGACGCAGCCGTCCTCGGCCGTCAGCTTGGCGACCGCGGCGATCGACGGACGCAGGTCTTGCACGTGCTCCAGGACGTGCGATAAGATCACGCAGTCGAACGGACCGAAATTCGCCGGCGGATCGGCCAGCGATCCGGTTTCGGCGCGGACGCCGGCGATGCGGCGGGTGTTCTCGGCGCAGGCCGGCGAGGGATCGAGGCCGGTCAGATCGTGAAAGCCCAGCCCCTTGAGGATGCGGAGCAAACCGCCGTTGGCGCAGCCGACGTCGAGGATGCGGGCGTCGCGCGAACCGATGAAGTCGGCGACGGCCGCAGCCGCGTCGTGCAGCCGGCGGGCGTCCCAGGGGACGTCGCCGCCGGTGGAAATCTTCTGGTCCTCGTATTTGGAGTATTTGCGGTAGAAGGTATCGTAATCGCGCTGCGATACGGCGGTGTCGGCGTAGACGAAGCCGCAGCCCCGGCAGCAGACGACGTCGTAGCCGTCGGCCAGGGGATGCCCTTCCGGCAGGACGAACCGCTGCGTGTGCAGGACCTCGCACCGCCTCGCTTCGCAGATGGGACAGCCTCGCACCGAATCTCGGTCCATTCCCGCGCCTCCGCTGTTCCCAGATAATTCAGGCCACACCTAAAGGTAGTTCATTTTTCAGCAAGGGGAAGAAAAATCCGGCCCGGAGAATTAACGAACGGCGCCCGGCCGTCACCGCTCGCCGAGGCCCGACAGCTCCCCCGGCGCCTCGGACGCGGGTTCCGCCAGCCGCCGGCTGGGGCTGACGCCGGTTTCCTCCTCCGGCGGATCGAAATTCACCCGCTCGCGCACCACCACCAGCGGCCGTTTCTGCACCTGCGTGTGGATGGCGCCGATGTACTCGCCGAGGATGCCTAGGAAGAACAGCTGCACCGATGAGAAGAAGAACAGGCTGATGAGGATCGGGGCGACGCCGGCCTCCAGCCACTGCCAGAAGATCAGCTTGGCGATGAGGTAGCCGAACGCGGCCAGCAGGCTCAG
>DATKHW010000171.1:0-7671 GCA_035546275.1 Gemmataceae bacterium | reverse complement strand
TGCAAGCTCCGCTGGCCGGACCGCCGGCCGTTATGGAAACGATGATCATTCTGCCGCTGACCAATGGCCAGCTGTTTCGGCTAATGCTGCCGTTGGAAGAAAAACCAACGCTCATCGCGGGACCGAATTGGCGGTCCAAGCAAGCGGCGCCCGACGCGCCCGGCCGAGTTACGGCGCTCGGCCCCGATACGTTCTTGACCTACGACGGCGCCCGCGGCCTGACGCACTGGAAATGGCCGGCCGACGCCGTCTGGCAAGTGCTGCCGCCAAACAAGGGCGTGCCGACGCTGCGCGGCAAGGAAGGAGACAGCCTGGCGGCCGACCCGATCGTGCTGCCGGATGCGCCGGAGGCGCCGCGCCGCGTCTGCATCGCCGATGTCAGCGGGACGGCGACCCTCCTGACGGTGCAAAGCGACGGCGCCCTGAAGCCGGGACGGTCGTGGAACGTCGGCGGCCGCATCACCTCTGGGCCGTACATTCAGATCGTGGATGGGGCGGCGCGGATCGGCTGCGTCGTCGATGCCAACCGGCTCCTGTGGATCGATCCCGAAAAGGACTCGGTTTTGTGGACCTATCCCGCCAAGCCAGGAGCGGCGCTGGTCGGTCGGCCGCGACTGGTCGCCGGCATGGTGGTGGCAGCGGACGAATCAGGCCGCATCGTCGGACTGAAGCCGGAAACGGGCGAGTCCGCGGGATTTGAGTACCAGCTCCAGGGCAGCGCGGCGCCGACCGCAACGCCGGTGGGCTTCGGATCGGATCGGTTGTTTGTGCCGCTGACGGACGGGACGGTGTTGCTGCCGAAGGTGGAACGGATGCACTGATAAATGGGAGCACGCAGCGCCAGCAAGTGCTTTCGTCAAGGCACTTGCTGGCGCTGCATACTGCGTGGCCCGCAAGTCTCCTTGTCCCCATCCCCTCGGCCCGTTACCCTTAACTCATCCTGGCTCCGCGGAGGATTTCGCGCATCACGGGACGGAACCCGACCGCCTTTCTTGCATTTTTCACGCGGCGGCAATCCGGCGCCCCGAATCTCTCGTCTGATTGGGTGACGGTATGACCAGACCAGCCACGAGTGTGTGTGCCCGTCCGCCATCTGAAGCCGCACCGGACGCCTCGCCCGGAGACGTCCTGCTGCGCACCTTCAACGCCGTCCGCGACGAACTGGTCAGCACGCTCTGGTTTGTCCTGGGAAACGCGGAGGACGCGCAGGACGTCGCTCAGGAAGTCTTCCTCCGCTGCTGGCGCACCCAGGCGGGAATCCCCGAAGTCAAGAACCTGCGTGCGTGGATTTTTCGGGTGGGACTCAACGCCGCCAAGGACGTGCAGCGCAGCGCCTGGCGGCGGCGAGTCAAACCCCTGTTAGGGGCCGACGCCATGCCGATGCTGCAAGCCGTACCGCCGACGCAGGGGCTGGAGGACCAGGAATCCTTGCAGCAGCTCCGGCAAGCGCTGATGCACCTCCGCCCCGAAGAAAAGGAAGTCTTCCTCTTGCGCCAAAACGGCGAGCTGACCTACGAGCAAATCGCCGAGATCAAGGAGCGACCCGTGGGAACCGTCAAAACGCAGATGCGCAGCGCCCTGCAAAAACTCCGCAAGGTGCTCGCCTAGAGAGAAATATCCTCCGCATTGTACCCGCCGCTGGTCGGATGGGTACGAGCTGAACGCCGTGGAGAACGCCATGCACCCCTGCCCATCGTGCCAAGCCCAGATGCTGGAATTCCTGTACGACCTGCTCGACGCCGCCGATCGGCAAGCGATGCAGAACCATCTGGACGGCTGCGCGCCGTGCCAGGCGCAGCTGGAGACGGCCCGCCGGCAGCAGAATTTGCTGGCGGCGGCGGCCCGCATGGAGTTCCCGGCGGTTCAGTTCGCGGCGCCGTCGGAAGCAATGGCCGGGTCCGCCCCGGCCGTGGTTCCCTTGCCGGCGCCGGTCCGAAGGAAGGTCTTGCCGTGGCGGCGCTGGGCCGCGGCCGCGGCGATCTTTTTGGCAATCGGCGGCCTGGCCGTGCCGGGTTGGTGGGCGCAGCGCGATTACGCCGACGCCTGCCGCGCCGTGGAACAGAATCAAACCCGGAAGGACGCGGCCGCCAAGCAGATGAAAGAGGCCGTGGCGCAAAGCCAGGTGGCGCCGGAGCAAGCGGAGCAAAAGATCGCGGCCGTTCGCCATGCGGCCCTCGCGGACGAATTCCGGGTCAGCGTCGTCGGCCAGCAGACCAAGGTTGACGGGGAGTCGTCCACTTATGAAGTCCAAACCACTGATCTCAACGGCCAGCCGATCGCGGCCGGGATTGACGCTTATCTGGCCGACGCCGCGGGGCAGCGGATCGGCGACAAGATTGCGGTCTCCAAATCCGAAGTGGGCAAATACGGCTTCACGCTGCCGGCGGACATTCCGGAAACGCCCGACAATCGGATGACGCTTGTGGTGTCGACTTGGCGCGACGGCGTCGCCTCGGCCCGGCGCGAGGTTTTGGGCAGGCCCGTTCAAGTCAGCGGAGAAGTCGATTTAACCCCTCCGATTTACATCACGCACCTCGAGACGGACAAGCCGATGTATCAGCCCGGCGAGGTGGTGCATTTCCGCTCGCTGACGCTGGACCGATCCAGTCTGAAGCCGGCCGAGGAGCCGCTGCGGCTGACGTATGAACTGGTCACGCCCAAGGGGGCGCGGCGCATCCTGGCGCAGGGGAACGACGATCTGCTCGACGAGGACGGCGCCGTCGTGTTCGGCCCCGACAAGAAGCCGATGCGCGGCGTCGGCGTCGGCGAAGTCGTCCTCGATCCCAACATGGAAGGCGGCGAGTACACGCTGATTTGCCGCGACGACGGCGGGCGCTTCGCGGAACAACAGCGCAAGTTCATCGTCAATAACTATCCCAAACCGCAGCTGAACAAGCAGCTTGATTTCGGCCGATCGACTTACGGCCCTGGCGACGAGGTCGCGGCCGTTTGCAAGGCGTCCTGGGCCGCCGGCGGCGTCCTGGCCAATCAGCCGGTCGAAGCCACGGTGATGATCGACGGCAAGAAATACGGCGGCGACCCGGCGAACCGGGATGCGTTAGCCGCCGCAGGCCAGCCGCTGCGCTTCCAGACCGACCCGCAAGGTCAGGTCGTGGTCCGCTTCAAGCTGCCGCCGACGATCGAGCGCGGCGAGGCGTCGCTGGGCGTGAAGTTCGTGGCCGTGCCGGAGACGATCACCCGCCCGGTGCCGATCGTGCTGAAAAAGCTGGACGTCGAGTTCTACCCGGAAGGCGGCGACTTGGCGGCCGACGTGCCCAACCGCGTCTACTTCCAGGTGCGCACGCCGCTCGGCAAGCCGGCCGACCTGACCGGCGTCTTGCTGGAGGACGGTCGGCCGCTGCCCGTCGTGGTCGAGACGATGCACGACGAAAAAGAGCCGGGCGTCAACCAGGGCATGGGTCGCTTCGAGTTCGCGCCGAAATCGGGCAAAACTTATTCTCTGCGCATCGATTCGCCGGTGGGGATCACGGACGCCGTGGCCTTGCCGAAGCCGAGGGACGACCGCGCAGCACTGCGCGTGGCGGACGGCGCAGCCGATCCGGGACGGCCGATTCACGTGACCGTGCAAAGCAAAACGAAGCGCAATCTGATGGTCTGCATGTACTGCCGCGGCCGGCTGCTGCAATCGGCGCCGCTTCAGAAGGACGACAAAAGCGACACGAAATATGAAGCGAACCTCAACCCGGAGAGCACGGTGGGCGGCGTTTGCCGCGTCACAGTGTTCGAGGAAAAGACGGCGGCGCCGAATCAACGGGAGCTGACGCCGATCGCCGAGCGGCTGATCTACCGCCGACCGACGGAGAAGCTGGCCGTCCGGCTGAGCGCCGACCAGCCGTCTTACGTCCCCGGTCAGCCGGCGACCCTGCACGTGGAGGCGGACAACGAAGCTGGAGCCGCGGTCCCGTCCGTGGCGTTGGTGGCCGTGGTGGACAAGAGCGTGCTGACGATGGCCGATGAGAAAACCTATCGGTCGATGCCGACGCACTTTCTGCTGACCAGCGAGGTGCAACGGGCGGAGGACTTGGAGTACGCCGACTTCCTGCTCGGGCAGCAGCCCAAGGCGGCGGAGACGCTGGACCTGTTGCTGGGCGTGCAGGGTTGGCGGCATTTCACCACGCAGGACCCGGCCAAGCCGCGTGAGCCGACGATCCTCAACCGGGATGAGGCGGAGCGACTGCTGGTGATGAGCGGCCAGTCCACGCCGCGGCGAGCTGCTGTGGAACAGGAACAGCAAGAGATAAAGAAGATCCGCCAGGAAACCGAAAGTCGCATCGGCGCGCTGAAGGAGCAGTACGACCAGGCTGCGGCCGACGAAAAGGCCGTCGGCGCCGATCCGGCCTTTGCGGCGGCTTCCGTCAAGCGGGCGTCCTATGAAACGCTGCTGGAAAAGGTGCGCACGATCGGCGCGCCGCTGATCGGCGCCGGGTTGCTGCTCGCCGCGCTAGCGTGCCTGGCGGTGGGCCTGTGGAAGGGCGGGCGGCGCGGGGTCTCTTGGTATGCCGCCGCGGCCGCCAGCGCGGGATTGATGGTTGTGTCGGCCGTCGTGGCAGTGCAATCCTACCGCCCTGGCGCGCCCAATGGACCGGCGCCCACCGACGATCTGGTGGCCTGGGTCGATAAGTTCGCGACGGTGCAAGACGCCCCTGCTGGCGCCGCTGAGATACGCGATCAGGAAGGCACGGAGGGGCCGGCGGCCGACGGTTCGGTCACAGCAGCCAACGGTCAGGCCGGCACGGGAGGCGGCGGGGCCATGACGTTCACCAAGCCCGCGGCCGGCCTCCCTTCACCGACGTCGGGGACGGCCAACGGCCCGGCCCGGCCGACGGACGTTCCGCCGCCGCCGGCGGCGGCTATGCCACAGGCACCGGCGGGCGGATTGGGCGCCGCTGTCAGGGGCGGAGCGGACAAGGGCGCGGGCGGCGATGCGGCGAAGAACGAGCGGTTCGCGGACGCGGACGACGATCGCAAGAATCTGGACGACCTGGCCAAGAGAATGGGGCTGGCCGCACCGCGGGATCTCCCCCGCGAGCAGGAGCAGATCCGCCTGGAGAACGGGATGGAGAAGAAAGCCGATCTCTTGGATCGGGCGCCCGATCAGAAGGACAGGGCCGAGGGGAAGGACCTAAAGCAGGCCCAACAGAACGCCCAGCGCGCCCTATTCGAGAGGAACTTGGCAACCTTCAACGCCAATCGCCTGCGCGAACAGGCGGCCTTCGACGGCAAGCCCGCTGGTCGCCCCGCGCCTATCCGGCCCCTAATCGTGCGCGAATACGCCCACAGCCACAACGAGGCCGCGGAGCTGGGCCTGCGTTCCGACTTTGCCGAGACGCTGTGCTGGCGGCCGGTATTGGTGCTGCCCGACGGCAAGGCCGACGTTTCGTTCGAGATGTCCGACTCGATCACGACCTTCCAGGCGACCGCTTTCGTCCACACGCTCGACGGTCGGCTCGGCGCCGCCGTCCTGCCGCTGGAATCGCGGCTGCCCTTCACGCTGCAGGCGACGACGCCGATCGAGGCGACGGCTTCCGATACGATCGCCGTGCCGCTGACCGTCTCCAACAACACGTCCGCCCGGCGCGATGTGCGGCTGACGCTGGCCGGTCACGACAATCTCCAGCTGCTCGACGGCAAGGAGACGGACCGTTTCGGCGTGGACGGCGAGAAGAAAACGCGGCCGATCTATCGCTTCCAGCCGACGGTGAAGGAAGGCGACGCGGTGCTGACCTTCGCCGGCCAGGCCGATTCGTTCGCCGCCGACGCCGAGCGGCGGCGGTTCCACATCGTCCCCGAAGGCTTCCCCGTCGCCGAATCGCACAGCGACCTGCTGGAAGGCTCGGCGTCGCAGACCGTCGAGCTGCCCGATTCGTGGGTGAAGGGCACTCTGAAATGTCGGGTGCAGGTCTTCCCCTCGACGCTGGCCGACCTGCAATCCGGCCTGGAATCGCTGCTGCGCGAGCCGAACGGCTGCTTCGAGCAGACCTCGACGAGCAACTACCCCAACGTGCTGATTCTCGACTACTTGAAAGAGAGCGAACAGGCGAAACCGGAAGTGGAGCGGCGCGCCCGCGAAATGCTGGCTCGCGGTTACCAGCGGCTGACCTCGTTTGAATGCAGCAACGCCGCCAAGGGCGACCGGGAAGGTTACGAATGGTTCGGCGGCACGGCCCCGCCGCACGAGGCGCTGACGGCGTACGGTTTGCTGGAGTTCCGCGACATGGCCCGCGTGCAGGACGTGGACGCGGCCATGCTCAAGCGAACCACGGATTACCTGATGTCGCGCCGCGACGAGAAGGGCGGCTTCCTGCGCAATCCGCGCGCGCTGGATTCCTTCGGCCGGGCGCCCGACGATGTGACCAACGCCTACATCGTCTGGGCCTTGACTGAGAGCGGCAAAGACGACGACCTGACCGTCGAGCTGAACGCCCTTGCCGCGCAGGCGAAATCCTCCAAAGACCCGTACTTCCTCTCACTTGTCGCCAACAGTCTCATCAACCGGGCGCGAACCGACGAGGCGACGGGCCTGCTGAAGACGGTCGCGTCCGAGCAGAAGGAAGACGGACATCTCGACGCGGAGAAGACGAGCATCACCGGCTCCGGCGGCCGCGATTTGCAAATCGAGACGACGGCCCTGGCGGTGCTCGGCTGGCTCAAGGCCAATCCGGGCACGTTCAACGACAGCCTGCGCAAGGCCGTCGCCTGGATCGGCAAGCAGCGCGGCGGCTACGGCGGATTCGGCTCGACGCAATCGACGATCCTGGCGCTGAAGGCGCTGATCGCGTACACGCGAGCCAACAAGCGCACTGCCGAGGGCGGCGAGCTGCGGCTGTTCGTCGGCGACAAGGAAGCGGCGAAGCTGGCGTTCCCCGCGGGGGCCGCCGATGCGCTGACGCTGGAACTGCAGGACTCCGAGTCGGTGCTGCGTCCCGGCAAGAACGGCGTGCGGATCGAGGTTACGGGCAAAAACACATTCCCCTACACTCTGGCCTGGTCGTACTCGACGCTGACGCCGGTCCCGGCCGCGGACTGCCCGGTGCGCCTGACGGCGGCCCTTTCCGAGACCAAGGCGCAGGAAGGCGATCTGGTTCGTCTCAATGTGACGCTGGAGAACGTGAGCGGCAAGGGGCAGGGGATGGCGACGGCGGTGATCGGTCTGCCCGGCGGCTTAACTCTGCCGGAGGATCTCAAGCAGCTTAAGCAATACTGCCGTGAACCGGAAGACGGGTCGCGGCCGCTGGTAAGTGCATTTGAGATCCGCGGTCGGGAACTGGTGCTGTACTGGCGAGACCTGGCGCCCGATCAGAAGATTGAGGTCCCGCTGGACGTGATCGCCCGCGTGCCCGGCGAGTACAGCGGGCCGGCCAGCCGCGGTTATCTCTATTACAATGCGGACCACAAGGATTGGGTTGCGCCGCTGCACGTTACGATCGCAGCAAAGGCGGAATAAACAACTCACCACAGAGTCACGGAGAACACAGAGAAAAGCAATTCCCTTGTCCTCTCTGTGACTCTGTGGTGCATCTTCTTACTCCGTTATATTCACTTTGCGATAATCGATCTGCTCCCGCGGAAAGACGCCGAGGCCCAGCTCGCCGGCCAGCACGATGTGTTCCGGCTGCCGCATGTTCAGGTCTTCCGTGACGCGGCCGGCCG
>DATKHW010000170.1:0-4538 GCA_035546275.1 Gemmataceae bacterium | reverse complement strand
GCTCCAGGATGGTTTCGCGTACCGACTCCGTCTGGTCCATGATGAATTCGAGCTTCGTGCCGGGCGGCAGCCGCTGCTCCATGAAGGCGATGTGTTCCTTGAGCTTATCGACGACGCTCAGGCTGCTGGCCCCTTGCTGGCGGTAGATCGGCACGTAGACTTCATGCCGGCCGTCGATTCGGACGCGGGAGGTCTGGATGGCGCTGGAGTCCGCGGCGTGGCCGATGTCGCGCAGGAAGACGTTGTCGCCCGGCTTGATGCGGATCGGCAGCGAATCCAGGTCCTTGACGTCCTTGACCATGACGTTGCTGTCGAGCAGCACCTGGTTGTCGGCGAAGTACGCCGTGCCCGGCGTGACCATGAGGTTTCCCTTCTGCAGAGCGCCCACCACGTCGAGCGGCGAGATGTTGCGGGCTTCCATCTCCTTGGGTTTGAGGTAGATGAGGATGGTGCGGTCCTGGCCCCCGACCACGACCGGGGCCACGCATCCCGGCACGGCGCCGAGCATGTTGCGGACGTCGATGCGGGCGTAGTCCTTGACCTCGGCCTCCGTCTTGCCCGGCACGCTGACGGTGAGGATGCCGAGCGGCATGGCGGCAGTGGGATCGAAGGGCAGCACCACCGGCGGCAGCGTGTTGGGCGGCAGCGTCGGCAACGTGCCGAGCGCCAGTGAGTTGGTCATGGTCAGGGCCTGCGTCGGGTCGATGTCGTCGCGGAAGAAAATCTTGACGACGCTGACGCCGGGCACCGATTTGGACTCGACGCGGGCGGCGCCAGGCGATTGGTTGACCCAGCGCTCGACGCGGTTGGTGATGGTCTTCTCGACGGAGGAGGCGGGCATTCCCTGGTAATACGTCAGCACTTGCACGGCAGGCGACTTGAATACGGGCAAAATGTCTTCGGGGAGGTGGACCACGGCATAGAGGCCCAGCGCCATAATCATGAAGACGATGGTCGCCACCATGTAGGCGTTCTTGAGCGAGGCTTTAATCAGCCACATCAGCAATCACCTTCCGGGGATTAGAAGTTGCCGGCAAACCGCAAGGGCCGGACCGAGTCGCAGGACGAAGGTCCTGTTGGCGCACCATTGCAGCGTGCCTTGGGCGCACAGGATGAGCAAGCGCTGTGCCGCGCCTGGGAGAGAAGCCTGTGCGTCCCAAATGGTTTGCAGCAAAGGCAATAGGGCAAGTCGGCTGGCGTTCCGCCGCTGCGGAGTTCGGGCGATTTCCAACCGCCTCGCGCGAAATTTGCTCAGGGGCAATCTGGCGGCGCGCCGCCCCCGGACTTAGGAGTGCGGACCGGCCATGATGCCGCCGTCGCCGTCGTCAGGCCGCAGCTCGGCGTCCGGCGGCGCCGCAGCCGGGTCGATCGGCCCCGCAGCCGTTTCCTGCGCCGGTCGAGCCTGCCAAAAGCGATCCGTAAACGCCTGGATCATGTAGAAGAACACCGGCGTCAGGAAGATGCCGAAAAGCGTCACGCCCAGCATTCCAGCGAAGACGGCCGTTCCCAGCGCCCGCCGCATCTCCGCCCCGGCGCCCTCGGAAATGACCAGCGGCACCACGCCGATGATGAACGCAAACGACGTCATGAGAATGGGCCGCAGACGCAGTTTCACCGCTTCCAGCGTCGCTTGCCGCCGGTTTGCGCCTTCCTCGCGCCGCGCCTTGGCGAATTCCACAATCAGGATCGCGTTCTTGCAAGCCAGACCCACCAGCACAATGAAGCCGATTTGCGTGAAGATATTGATGTCCTGATGCGCCATCCACAGGCCGGCGATGGAACAGAGCAGACACATGGGTACGACCAAGATCACCGCCAACGGCAGCGACCAGCTTTCGTACTGCGCCGCCAGCACCAAAAACACCAGCACCACGGCCAGCACGAACACGCCCATCGCCGTGGCGCCCGCGCCTTGCTGCAAAGCCGCCAGCTCGGTCCATTCCGGCCGCATCGTCCGCGGCAAATCCTTGTTGGCCGCCGCCGCCCCTAAGCGGTCGATAGCCTGGCCGGAGCTGGTTCCTTCCGCCGCGTCGGCGTTGACGGCCGCCGATGGATAGAGATCATAGCGCATCACCAGTACAGGACCGCTTCCCAAATGCCACTTGGCAAAATCAGACAGCGGAACCATCACATTCTGGTTGTTGCGCACTTTCAGCTGCTTGATGCTCTGGGGGTCGGCCCGGAAGAGTTTATCGGCCTGGACGTTGACCTGCCAGGTTCGGCCGAACTGGTTGTAATCGTTGATGTAATACGGCCCCAGATTCGACTCCAAGGTCGTTCGTACATCGTCGATCGACACGCCGCGGTCCTTGGCCTGCACGCGGTCGATCACCAGGTCCAGCCAGGGCGTGTCGGCTCGGAAGCTGGTGAACACCCCGTGCAGCCGCTTGTCGTCCCGCGCCAGCTCGGCCACGTGGTCCGCGTTGGCCTGCAGCGCCTTCAATCCGTTGTCGCCGTGGTCCTCCAGGATGATTTTGAAGCCGCCCGCCGTGCCCAGGCCCTCCACCGGCGGCGGCCCGAACAGGTTGACCATCGCGGTCAGTTGGTAAGGCTCAAGCGAATCCAGGATCGGTTTCTGATAGCGGCCCCGCTCGTCGGCGTTCAAGCATCCACCCAGCTCTGCGGCGAAATCTTCCGGCGTGCCGACGAAATCGAGCCGTTTCCGCCCCGTCTTCGCCGCCTCCTTGGCCTGCTCCTTTTGCTTCTCCATGACCCCAGCCGGCCAGCCGCCTTGTTGGGAGCCGACGTTCTCGACCGTCGCCAGGGTCGCCAGTTTCAGCAGCACGGCGTCCGGTGCGCCCGCCTGGCGCAGCGAATCGGCCGAGCGGTCCGTCAGCCGAAACAGGTTCTTGAGCCGGGCGTCCAGCGTCCGGGAGATGGCGTCGGAGGACAGCGAAGCGCTCGTGCGGTTCTCGAACTTGTCGAGCATCAGATAAATGGCGCCGAAATTGGGCGCATTGGCGTTGAGCAAAATCGACTGGCCGGAGATGGACACGGTATCCTTGACGCCGGGCGTCCGCCGTGCGATCTGGTCGATCTGCTCCATGACTTCCTGCGTGCGACCCACCGAGGAAGCGTCGGGCAGCTGCACGTTGACCAAGAGATACCCTTTGTCCTGGGCCGGAATAAAGCCGGTCGGCGTGTAGTTGAAGCCCGCCCAGGTAAGGATGAGCAGCCCGCCGTAAACCAGCAGCACCAAACCGCCCACGCGCAGCAGACCGGACACCGCACGGGTATAGGCGGAAGTTGAAACGTCGAAGCCGCGGTTGAATTGGCGGAAGGCCCAGCCGAGGAAGCCGTTGATCGGCCGCGACAAAAGCACGCCGATCGGCAAGGCCGCCAGCGCGCCCGCGACTATGGGAACCCACAAGGTCGCAGCGTCCTGCAGCTCCGGCTTGAGACCCACGTGCAGGGCCTCCAGGAGCGGTCTCGCCCAGTGCAGACCGATTTTGTGGCCGAGCCATGCCCCCAGCGGCGGATAGATGAACCACGGCAGCGGTTCAAAATGTCCCTTTTCTCGCCGCTTCAAGAGCAAGGCCGCCAGGGCCGGGCTGAGCGTCAGCGAGTTGAACGCCGAGATGATCGTTGAGAAGGCGATCGTCAGGGCGAATTGCCGGAAAAACTGGCCGATGATGCCGGACAGGAACGCGCACGGTAGGAACACGAACGACAGCACCAGGCCGATCGCCACCACCGGGCCGGACACCTGCTGCATCGCCTTGATCGCCGCGTCGCGCGGCGCCATGCCATGCTCGATGTGATGCTCCACCGCCTCGACGACGACGATGGCGTCATCGACCACAATTCCGATCGCCAAAACCAGGCCGAAAAGCGTGAGATTGTTCAGGCTGAACCCCATCGCGATCATCACGGCGAACGTGCCGACGACCGCCACCGGCACCGCCACCAGCGGAATCAGCGACGAACGCCAGTTTTGCAAGAAGACCAGCACGACCACGGCCACCAGCAGCACGGCATCGAAGAGCGTCTCGAAAACTTGGCTAATCGACTCGTTGATGAACGGCGTGGTGTCATAGACGACGTCGGCGGTGACGCCGGGCGGGAAGTAGCGCTTCAGCTCGTTGAGCCGATCCTTGACGGTCTTGGCGACCTTGAGCGCGTTGGAACCGGGCAGCTGATAGACCGAGAGGGCCACCGACGGCTTGCCGTTTAGCGTGCATGTCTGGTCGGAGGACTGGGCTTGCAGCTCGATGCTGGCCACGTCGCGCATGTAGACCAGTGAGCCGTTGCTGGACTTGAGGATGATGTCGCCGAACTGTTCGGTGTTCTCCAGCCGGCCGAGCGTCGTCATCGTGTACTGGAAAACCTGTCCCCTCGGCGTCGGCGGTTGGCCGATCTGCCCTGCCGCGACCTGAATGTTCTGGGCGGTGACGGCGTTGATCACGTCGGCGGCGTTGAGTCCATAGGCCGCCAGCTTTTGCGGATCGAGCCACAGCCGCATACTGTAGTCGCGCTCGCCGAGGTAGGTGACGTCGCCAACGCCTTCCAGACGGGAAAGCTCATCGCGGATCTGAATG
>DATKHW010000169.1:0-2216 GCA_035546275.1 Gemmataceae bacterium | reverse complement strand
GGGCGGGAAGACGATTCGCTCGGCGTCGCCGCACCAGAAGCGCGTGCGGCCGCCGACGCCCTTCACCGCCGCCGCGATGCGCGCCCAGGCGCGCTGGACCGGGCTGAGCGTAAGACCGGTCACGCGGCAGCCATGACGCATGGCCAGCTCAATGGAGCTTCCGCCCATACCGCAGCCCACGTCCAGCACGTCCTGACCCGCCGCAATCGACGCGGCGGCGGCGAGGCGGTCGATGAGCTGCTGTTGCGCCTGGATCGGCTCGGCATCGGCGTCCCAGACGCCGTGATGAATGTGCGGCCCCCACAGCAGCCGATAGAACGGCGTAGCCAGGTCGTAATGGAGGCGAATTTCCCGCTTCGTCACGCTGGCGCAGGCGATCATTCCCGAATCCTTGGCGTCATGGCGCTGAGACAGCTGCGGCTGTGCCCGTTGTTGGCGCTGTTTTGCCTTTGTAATGGCTGACCAAAAGGGCGGCCACAGCAACAGCATTGCGAGCTGCCGCCGCCCTCCGAGCGGCCTCGTCTTTCGGACCAGTCTCCTTGGGCCGGCCGTCTACAATGAATCGGGGCTGTTTCGCCTGGTCGCCGCGGAGGCTGCTATGAATCCGGATGATCTGCGTTCACTCTTCGAGCAGGTTCGGCAGGGAAGGGTGAGCGTTGAAGGCGCGCTGAAGGACGTGCAGGCCGCAACGGTGGCCGACCTCGGTTACGCGCAGGTGGACCTCCATCGGCGCCAGCGCTGCGGCTTCCCGGAAGTGATCTTCTGCGAGGGAAAAACGCCGGAATGGGTCGAAGGCGTCGTGCGCCGGCTCGTCGAAGCAGGGCAGGACTGCCTCGCCACGCGCGTCAGCGCGGAGCAGTCCGCGCATCTGACGTCCCGCTTCCCGGAGGCGCAGCAGGACCGCATGGCCCGGACGTTTTGGCTGCCCTGCGCCGGTTACGCCGCTTTGCCGCTGCTGGGGCGCGTGGTGGTGCTGACGGCGGGGACGAGCGATTTGCCAGTGGCCCAGGAAGCCGTCGTAACCGCGAAGGCGCTGGCATGCGACGTGAAGCTGATCGCCGATGTGGGAGTGGCGGGCATCCACCGGCTGCTGCGGCATCGCGACCAGTTCGCGGGGGCCGATTGCATCGTCGTGGCGGCCGGCATGGACGGCGCCTTGCCCAGCGTGGTCGGCGGCCTGGTCGATTGCCCGGTGATCGCGGTCCCGACGAGCATCGGCTACGGCGCGGCGTTCCACGGCGTGGCGCCGCTGCTGACGATGCTGAATGCGTGTTCGGCCAACGTGGTCGTGGTGAACATCGACGCCGGTTTCAAGGCCGGCTACGTCGCCGCGCTTATCGCCCGGCGCGCCGCCGGCCGACCGGCGCCATGACAGGCCGCTGTCAGTAGTCGATGCGCGCGAAACGCCAGACCGGTACGTGCGGCGGCAAGCTTCCGCTGCCGTAGGCCTGCTCGCCGACCATTTCCTTCAGCTTCTTGAGGGCCTGCCGCCGCACCGTGACATAGTAATAGTCGCAGCGCGTGTCCCGAACCAAGTCCCATATCTGATAAAGCCGATCCGCTTCCATGAGCATTTCATGCAGCTCCCATGCGTTGGCCAATTCCATAGCCTGGCGGTTGTCGAGGTGCTGCCGGTAGGCCCGATTGAAGGCCAGCATGTCGTTGACCAGGGCGCGATCGGGGAACCTCATGCAGTCATACAGCGGCGGCGCGTCCCACAGATCGGCGTAACGCCGGCGCAGCAGTTTCAGGTCCGCGGGGAAATCCTCGCCGCGCGTCAGCACATAGCGCACTTCGCGGGGGTCAAGTATCTCCCAATCCAGCGCCAGGTCGCGCAGGGCCGGCCGCACCGTGATGAGGGCGTCCAGCGAATCGGGAGGGTCGGTCGCCTGCGCGGGAATTATGTGGGCGTCGAGCGTATCGGGCGGAGTCGGCGGTTCGGCGGGCGACGAGAGCAGCACGGCGGCCAGCGCGTAATTGAGTGGGACCATGATCGGCGCCTCCTCGGGAGTCTTGGCGCGCACCGTCCGTGGCGGCGCGGAGGGACGCCTCGGCGGCGCCCGGCAGACCTCCCGTCGGGTGGATTGTTAAGGGACAAGGCGTTCGGCGAGAAGGAGACGGAAGCGCAGAAGGACGATCGCTTCAGCGGGGACCGCCGGAAAGTGGGATTGACGGCGGAAAAAAATCCCGCATCTCCCTCTGATTAAGCGTAGTTC
>DATKHW010000168.1:0-2830 GCA_035546275.1 Gemmataceae bacterium | reverse complement strand
AGCAGGGATTTTTGGGCCACAACCTCATGCTGGGCCTGGCGATCGCCGGCTGCTTGCAGCTGCGGATGGGCCGCCGGCCGTTCGTGGATCGGCCCGAAGCCCGGCTGGCGATCGTCTGGTGCATTGGGACGTGGCTGCTCTATTCGGTCGGCTCGACGAACCACTCCGGCGTCTGCTGCTCGGTGCGCTGGTTCGTACCGCTCTTGGCGCCGGGATTTTACATTTTGGCGATCTGGTTGCGCGATTGTCCGCCGGCGCAGCGGCGCGACTTCGTCATCCTGTCGGGCTGGGGCGTGCTGCTGGGGGCGCTGATGTGGTGGGTGGGGCCGTGGACGCCGCACCGCGTTCCGGGATACTGGGCCATCCAGATCGCGTCGCTGACCAGTCTGCTGACCAGCATCTATCTGCGCTGGCGCGAGCAGCCGGCGGAGAAAGCGGCGCCGGCGGAACGCAAGGCGGCGTGAAGTCAGCACGCCGCGCCGGCAAGTGCTTCTTCATCACTTGCTGGCGCGGCGTGCTTAGAGCGTCCGGAAGAAAAAGTGTCTGGAACTCTCAAATCACAGTTCCAGACGCCTTTTCTTCCGGACGCTCTTAGGTCGTGCGATTGGGGAAGGACAGCTCCAGCACAACGCAGCCGACGTCCGTCTTGAACGGCCCATGCACTTCGCCGGGCGGACGGCTGGCGTAATGGCCGGTCTCCAGCCACATATCGAACGCCTGGTCGTAGAGCCGGCCGCGGATAATGAATACTTCTTCGGGATACGTGTGGCTCTTGCCGCCGAAGGGGGTGGCGTCGGCGCCGGGAAGGAACCGCGTCAGCCGCGTGTACTCGCCCGTTTCGGGATCGATGCTGAGCGTGAGTTCCTCGGCCATTCCTTCCAACCCGCGGATGGGCGTCCAACGCCCCTGATTGTCGGAGGCCAACGGATTCCAGCAGATCGCCGTGGATTTCGCCATTCCGCACCTTGAATCAAGGAAAAGGAAGAGGACGTCGCAGATTCGTCTGCCGGACAATCTGCGACGTCCCCTTCCCCGCGGACGCGCCGAGGGGTCAATTTTCCCTGGGTGGCGTCAACGGCGTCGGCTTCGGCGGCGACGCCCCCTTGAGCTTTTGGACGGCCTGAACGAACTCGTCCAGCTTCTCCGCCTCATCTTCCAACTTCTGCGATTCTTGCCGGAGGCGTTTGACCGCACTTTCCAGCACGTCCAGCGCCTGCTTGTCGTCGGGGTGTTGCCGCAGCTTCTGCATCGCCGCGTCCACGTCGCCGGGCGCCTCGGCCGCCGGCGCCACCGCTCCGGGCGTTCCGGGCTTTCCCCCACCCTGCGAGACGTTGTTGGCCGCGGCCGGCTTCGGGTCGGGTTTTGCGGCGCCGCTCCTCAATCGCGCGTCCTCCAGCAACTTGAGCTGTTCGAGGTCCCGCGCCTTGACGTCTTCGGCGCCGCCCTTCCGCGCCGCTTCCTCCAGGACCTTGACGCGCTCCTTGGTCGCCTTCAGGTCCAGCCGCAGCGCCTCGACCTCCAGGCGCAGCGATTCCAGGTCGTCTCGATCCGGCAAGGAATTCGCCGCCCGCGGAGCGTCTGGTTTCGGCGCCGGCTGGGCCGCCGCCGGCCGATAGGTCAGGGCGATCGCTCCCACGCTGAGCGACGCGGCCAGCAAGAGCCCCCACGCCGTGGCTTTCAATTTCGTCAGCAGCATCGACTTCATGACTCCCTCCGTCAGCGCCGCCACGCCGGCGGGAACGACCCCGCCCGCGACGCGCACCGTGGACAGCAGCAATCGGCCGGGCACACTCGCGGCCCGCGCCCCCTGAGCGAACAGCATTCCCAACGCCCCGGCCGACGGCGCCGCTCCGCCGCGCGACAGCCGGGCCGCCAGCGTCTTGCGGGCCGCAGCCAGCCGGCTGGACAGCGTCCCTTCCGGCAGCCCCAACTGCTTGGCCGCGTCCTTGCGGCTGCGGCCTTCCAGCTCGCATAGCACCACCGGCAGACGGTACTTCTCCGGCAGGCGCGCCAGCTCCCGATCCAGCATTTCCAGCAGTTCCCGCTGATCGTCTTCGGGCGGCGCGATGGGATGCGGCATGGCTTCGACCTGTCGTTCCCGGGCCTCGCGCCGGCCGCGGTGCGCCCGGGCCGCCAGCGCGGCACGGTAGGCCACCCGGTATAGCCAGCCGGCGACCGCTTCCCGGCCGCCCACGGAGCCGGCCTTGCGCGCCAGGACCAAGAACGTGGCCTGGAAGGCGTCCTCGGCGTCCTGGGCATGGTGCAGCACGCGGCGGCAGACCGACAGCACCATCGGCCCATGGCGGCGCACCAGGACCGCAAAGGCGTCGTCGTCCCGGCGCGACGCGTAGCGCCCCAGCAGGAGGCCGTCGGTCGCCCCGCCGTCGGGCGGCAGCATTTGCCGCAGCCGGCCCAGGATCATTCTCGCCTTGCCCGCTTTCACGCCGGTTTCCCCGCGCCTCGCGCCTCTCGTCTATATACAGGGGCGCGGAGGGCCGGCGCGTCGATTTATTTTTGGGGAAGGATCGCGCCGGAGAGTCGATGAGAGGAGGGGAGCGCGTCGGCGACGCGCTCCCCGGTCGGGTCGCGGCTGAACGGAGGATTTATACGATCGCTTAGGGATCGCTCTTCTGTTTCTGCGCCTTCCTCAGTCGTTCCACGGCGCAGTTCAGCTCCTCCAGGGCCTGCTTGTCGTCCGGCTTTTCCCGCAGCTTCTTCGCCGCCGCCTCGACCTCAGCCGCCAGCTTCTTCACGTCCTCCGACGGCGCCGCGTCCGGTTGGGCAGGGATTATCGTGTTCAGCTGCCAGGGCCCCGTGTAAGGTGATTGCA
>DATKHW010000167.1:0-3472 GCA_035546275.1 Gemmataceae bacterium | reverse complement strand
ACATCAAAGCGCCTTTCGACGGCCGCATCAGCCGGCGCAACGTCGATCCCGGCAACCTGGTCCTGGGTTCACTTGCGGGCGCCAACACGGTCTTGGCCAGCATCGTCCAGATGGATCCGATTTACGCCTATTTCGACGTGGATGAAAGGACTCTCTTGCGCATCCACAAACTCGTCGATGACGGCGTGATTCCCCCGGAATCGATCAAGGGCAAGAACCTGCCGGTCAACCTCGCCCTGTCCGACGAGGGGATGAGTTTCGACTACTCCGAAGCGGACGTGCAGAAGGACGCGCAGCGGAGGAAAAAGCTCTCCTCGGCGGATCTGGCGGCGACGCCGCCGGCCGTGCTGAACAAGCCGCGGCACCCGGGCTACATCGCCATCGTGGACAACCAGGAAAACGTCCAGACGGGCACGCTTCGCATGTGGGGCGAATTTCCGAATCCCGTGGCGCTGGGCGGAAAAGACCTGAACCCGGCGCCGCGCCTGCTCGCGCCCGGCATGTTTACGCGCATCCAGCTGTCGATCGGCCCACCGCGGCAGTGCATCCTCATCAACGAAGCCTGTCTCGTCAGCGACCAGGGGCGCCAGCTGCTCTACGTCGTCGGCCCGCCCGACGCCAACGGCGACTGCACCGTCAGCGCCCACTACGTGACGACCGGTCCCCAGCAGAACGGCCTCCGCGTCATTGAAGAAGACCTTAGCCCCGATCACAAACTCAGCCTAGGTGACAAGGTGGTTCTAAACGGCCTCCAGCGCGTCCGCGACAAGGGCAAGGTGCGCATCCGAAAAGAGATCGCCATGCCGCGCGGCGACCAGGGGTCGGGCGGCGGCCAAAAGACGCAATGAAGAATGAAGAACAGGGAACAGGGAATGATGAATGGAATTCCGTTCACGGTTCCCTGTTCTTCATTCTTCATTTTCCTGACCCCTGACCCGTTTGAGGGGCATGCAGCGTGTTCTCGCGCTTCTTCATCGATCGGCCGATCTTCGCGACGGTGGTGTCCATCATCATCGTTCTGACGGGCGGCGTCGCCGTCTGGACGCTGCCCATCGCCCAGTATCCCCAGATCACGCCGCCGAGCATCATCGTCTCCACCACCTACCCCGGCGCCGACGCCCGCACCGTCGCCGAATCGGTGGCCGCCCCCATCGAGCAGCAGGTCAACGGCGTCGAGAACATGATGTACATGTCCTCGCAAGCCGCCAACGACGGCTCCTACAGCCTCAGCGTCACCTTCAAGCCCGGCGTCAATCTCAATTTCGCCCAGGTGCTGGTGCAGAACCGCGTCAACCTCGCCCTGCCGCAGCTGCCCAGCGTGGTCAGCCAGATCGGCGTCACCACGCGCAAGCGCAACCCCGACATCCTCCTCATCGTCAGCCTGTATTCGCCGAACAACAAATACTCGCAGCTCGACCTCAGCAACTACGCCTACATCTACCTGGCCGACGAAATCAAGCGCATCGACGGCGTCGGCGACGTCTTCATTTTCGGCGAGCAGGACTACAGCATGCGAGTCTGGATCGACCCCGACCAGCTGGCGGCCCGCGGCCTGACCGCCTTGGACGTCGTCGCCGCCGTCAAGGAGCAGAACATCCAGGTGGCGGCCGGCCAGCTCGGCCAGCCGCCCTCCAACGGCAAACAGCCGTACCAGTTCACGCTCACCACCCTCGGCCGGCTGGTCAAGCCCGAACAGTTCGAGAACATCATCATCCGCTCCACGCCGGACGGCCGCACGATACGGATCAAAGACATCGGCTATGCCGAGATTGCGCCCAAGAGCCAGGATGTGGAAAACAAGCTCGATTTCCACCCCTCGACCGGCATCGCCATCTTTCAGCTGCCCGACGCCAACGCCCTGGCCACGGCCGACCGCATCCGCGCCAAGATGGAGGAGCTGAAGAAGCGCTTCCCGCCCGACATGGATTATTCGATGGCCTACGACACCACGCCGTTCGTCGCCGAGTCGATCGTCGAGGTCGTCAAGACGCTGATCGAGGCGATCATCCTCGTGGCGATCGTCGTGCTGGTTTTCTTGCAGAGCTGGCGCTCGACGATCATCCCGCTGACGGCCGTGCCGGTGGCCATCATCGGCACCTTCGCCGTCATGGCGGTGATGGGTTTCTCGCTGAACAACCTGACGCTGTTCGGCCTGGTGCTGGCCATCGGCATCGTCGTGGACGACGCCATCGTCGTCGTCGAGGCCGTCGAACACCACATTGAAGAGGGGATGGCGCCGAAACAGGCGGCGATCAAGGCGATGGAACAGGTGTCCGGCCCGGTGATCGCCGTGGCGCTGGTGCTGTCGGCGGTGTTCGTGCCGTGCGCGTTCATCACGGGCATCACCGGCCAGTTCTTCCGCCAGTTTGCGCTAACCATCGCCGTCTCGACCATCCTCTCGGCGCTCAACTCGCTGACCCTCAGCCCGGCCCTGGCGGCCCTCTTCCTCAAGCCCAAGGGGGCCAGGCGCGACCCGATCGGCCTCGGCCTGAATTTCCTCCTGGGCTGGTTCTTCTGGCTGTTCAACATCGCCTTCCGGCACACCACCAACGCCTATACGAAGGCCGTCGGGATGCTGCTGCGGCTCAGCGTCCTGGTGCTGATCGTCTACGCCGCCATGCTCGGCCTGACGTACTGGGGCTTCAACCAGTTGCCGACCGGCTACATCCCGACCCAGGACAAGGGCTACCTGCTGGTCAGCCTCCAGATGCCGGACGCCACGTCGCTGGAGCGGACCAAGGAGGTCGTGGACCGCGTGGACAAGATCCTCCACGCGGAGAAGGGGGTCGGCCACACCATTTCCATCGCGGGCCAGTCGTTCGTGCTCAGCGCCTTCGGCCCCAACTTCGGCCAGTTTTTCGTCCCCTTGAAGCCCTTTGACGAGCGCAAAACGCCGGACATGAGCAGCACGGCCATCGCCGACCGGCTGACGCAGAAGATCACGAAGGAGGTCCCGGAGGTCCGGCTGGCGATCTTCGGGCCGCCGCCGGTGAACGGCCTGGGTTCGGGCGGCGGCTTCAAGTTCATCGTTGAGGACCGCGGCGAAAACGATCTGAAGAAGCTGCAAGACGAGACCGAAAAGCTCGTCGCGCTGGGCAACCGCGCCGCCGAGATCGATCCGAACGGGCGGGTGCTTGTAACGGCGGACAAGAAAGGTCCAGACGGCAAGCTCCTGCCGCCAGGCGACGGGGAGACGGCCGCGCCGCCTAAGCTCAAGGGCTTGATGACCATTTTCACGGTCAAATCGCCGCAGAAATACTTCGACCTCAACCGCGAACAGTGCGAGCGGCTGGGCGTCAACCCCAGCGACGTGTTCAGCACATTGCAGATCTACCTCGGCTCGCTGTACGCCAACGATTTCAACCTGTTCGGGCGCACCTGGCAAGTCAACGTCCAGGCGATGGGCGAGTTCCGCAACCACGAGGCGGACGTGCGCCGGCTGATGGTGCGCAACTCGACCAACGGCATGGTG
>DATKHW010000166.1:0-2657 GCA_035546275.1 Gemmataceae bacterium | reverse complement strand
ACTCAAAAAACTGCTTCCCAAGGACGTGCAGGTCAAGACGCTGTTCGATCAATCGGTCTTCGTTCGCGCTTCCCTGAACGGCGTGTTGCGCGAAGGAACCATCGCCGCCGGATTGACCGCGCTGATGATCCTGCTTTTCCTGGGCAACTGGCGCATGACCGTCATCGCCAGCACGTCCATCCCGCTGGCCGTTCTGGGGTCGATCATCGGTCTGTACGTGACCGGCAATACGATCAACGCCATGACGCTGGGCGGCCTGGCCCTGGCGGTCGGGCCGCTGGTGGACGACGCCATCGTCGCCCTGGAAAACATCCATCGTCACGGCAGCATGGGCAAGTCCCGGCTGCGGGCCGCGCTGGACGGCTCCATCGAGGTCATGGTTCCGGTGATGATCGCCACCTGCACGACCATGATCGTGCTGGCGCCATTGGCTCTTGTTCCCGGCATGGGCGGCTTTCTGTTCAAACCGCTGGCCCTCGCAGTCGCCTTCGCCATGATCACATCGTTTGTGCTGTCCCGCACCTACGTGCCGATGATGTGCTACAAGTTTCTAGGCGCCGACCATCCCCATCATCATCCGGACCATGGGGAGGACCGCGTCGGCCTGTTCGCCGGCTTCCACCGGCGCTTCGAGCGCTTCCTGGACGGCGTCACTCGCGGCTACAGTGCGGCCCTTGGCTGGGCGCTGCGGCGACGCTTCCTCGTCCTGGGCGCCGTCCTGCTGCTGTTCCTGGCCTCGCTGGGCCTGGCCTTCGGCATCGGTCGCGAGTTCTTCCCCGCGGTGGACGCCGGCCAGATCACGATGTACGTTCGCACGCCGTCCAACCTTCGCCTTGACGCGGCGGAAGCGCGCATCGCCGCCGTTGAGAAGCTAATTGACACGGTAATTCCCGCTGACGAGCGCAAGGAGAACGGCCTGGTTTCCGAGATCGGCCTCGATCCGGACTGGTCGGCGGCCTATACGGCCAACTCCGGTCAGCAGGACGCCGTCATCCGCATTCAGCTCAATGAAAAGCGCCGTTACAGCTCGCAAGAGTACGCCAACCGGCTCCGCGACGCGATCACCGAGGATTCGGAGCATCGCTTCGACGACCTCCGCGTCCGCTTCGATACGGGCGGCATGGTTTCCACGGCCCTGAACGAAGGGGCGTCGTCGCCCATCGACGTGCAAATCCAGTTCTCCAGCAGCGGCGGCAAGAAGGCGGCGCCGCCGCAGGAGAAGCCGGCGTCGTGGTGGTCCTGGCTGCCCTGGCATCAGCCGCCGCCGCCGCCGCCGCCGCCGGAGCCGCAAACGCCGCAGACGCTTTCGGATGTGCTGGCGGAGCAATTCAGCGCGCCGGGGAGGAAGACGGACCCCAAAGAAGTGCGCTTGCATGTGTTGCAGCTGGCTGAGGAGATTCGCAGCGAGATCGCCACCGTGCCAGGGGCCGCGGACGTGCAGGTGCGGCAGCGGTTGGATGCTCCCTACCTGGTCATCAAGGTGGACCGGCAGAAGGCCGCCGCCGCCGGCCTTTCCGCCCAGGAGGTCATTCTCCAGGTGGTGGCGGCCATGAATTCCAGCGTGTCGATCAATCGCAATTTCTGGATCGATACGCGATCCGGCAACCAGTATTTCGTCGCTGTCCAGTACCCGGAAAACCCTTCAGTCAACGTTCAGGACCTGCTTAACATCTTCGCCACCGGGACGAGCCAGCCGCACAGCGTCAAGCTGTCCAGCCTGGCCACGCCGGTTCCGGACACCGACGCGGTCGAGATCACGCACGAGAATCTGTATCCGACCTTTGACGTGATGGTGAACACGCGGAACCGGGATGTGGCCGGCGTAGCGGGCGATGTGATCGCCAAGCTGAGGGTTTTGCAGCAGCGGAAATGGACCGAGGATGCGCGCCCGTCTGGCGGCGCCCCGTCGATCGTCCCGGCCGACGATGCGGAGGGCGGCATCCAGTTCCCCAACGGGGTGAGCATCCACCTTAAGGGCGAGTACGGCCGCATGAATGAATCGTTCTCCAACTTGCTGATGGGGCTGGCGGGCGCGGCCGTGCTGGTTTACCTGCTGCAAGTGGCGTTGTTCCGCTCTTGGGTCGGCCCGTTCATAATCATGTTCACGGTCCCGCTCGGGCTGATCGGCGTGCTGACGATGCTGTATGTGACTGGCACGACGCTCAACGTGCAGTCGGAAATGGGCGTGATCTTCCTGGTCGGCATCGCCGTCAACAACGGCGTGCTGCTGGTGGATTTCGCCAACAAGCAGCGCATGCAGGGAGCGACAGCCCGCAACGCTGTGGCAACCGCGGCGGCGATCCGCTTGCGGCCCATCTTGATGACTTTCCTGGCGACATTCCTGGACCTGATCCCGATGGGGTTCCCTAGCCTGTTCGGCGTCCACGGCGGCGAATCGAACGTGCCGCTGGCGCGGGCGGTGGTCGGCGGATTGCTGACCTCGACCTGCCTGACGCTGTTTGTGGTGCCGATCCTCTATTCGCTGCTGATGCGGGACGGGGCCGACCCCGAGGTGGATATTGATGCGGAAGCGAGCGACGAGCCGGTGGGAGCGGCGCCGGCGGCGCTTCCAACTCCCGCCGTGGCGCGGCACGGGGCTGCGTCCGAAGCAATCTCGGATCACGTGACGGATGGCATTCCGGCTGAACAGGAAGAGG
>DATKHW010000165.1:0-6584 GCA_035546275.1 Gemmataceae bacterium | reverse complement strand
GAGAACCCGCCGCCGGCTGAATGGTACGAAACGCAAGAGGAGAAGCCGTTTTAGGCCATATGTCGGGGTGGTCATGTGGCGAATGGCGATCAGCCGGAATCAGGCCGGATTGTCTGGGTTAATGTCCCTAACCCGCAGGGGAGACCGACGCATGACCACGCGGCGGTGATCCTCACGCGCACCGAGGAAATTGAGTCTGCTGGCCCCATCGAAATCGTTGTCATATCCACAAAGTATCATGATATGGAGTCAGAGAAAAGAGTACCGCTGCCGTGGCGAGATTGCCCAGGCGGACATGACCGCACGCACTTGAAAAAAGACTGTGCGGCAATATGTACTTGGCACGAAGTGATTAGAGAGGAGAATATTCTTGAATATGGTGGCCGCGTTCCGTCTTATGCTCTTGCGGAGATTCTGCGAAAGGTGAGAGCATTGAGGAAGCCACCCGCAACGGGCTAACGCGCGAACCAGTCTCCTCCCGAGAGCGTCCTATCTGCTCATGACCAACCCTTAAGCACTTCTTTATTCGGTGGTATGGTTGCAAGACTGACGTTAGAGTCACGTCGCCTACCGCGGCTTGCCCTGTGCAATCATACGCTTCGCGGCGTCTAGCAGGACGGTGCGCGCCCACTCTGCCTTGTCCGCGCGGGACAACGCGGCGGCCTGGTCGATGAGCGCACGCTGCGCTTCGTCCAGGGGGACACGCAGGTGATAGTCCTTGCGGTCTTCCGGCTTCTTGCGTGGTCGGCCCATTCCGTAATTCTAGCCAAAAAAACCACGGCGCGTCAACTACCAAGCTGTGATTTAGCTAATTTTTTGGCTAAACTTATTCCCGCTATGAACATGCGTTCGTGCGGGAGAGCGGCCGATGCTTATGCGAGAAGCCAAAGCAATCGAACTGGCCGACCGTGGCCGCGCCGTCCGCGATGGCGCCGGTTGGGTTGTCTTTTCGCTGAACGGCCCGGAGAAGTACCGCGTCACGCTAGAGCCGCTGTATTGTTCCTGCCCGGATTTTGAAACGCGGCATGAGGACTGCAAACACACGCTGGCCTGTAAAATTGCAGCTACCCGCCCGGCAAACGACGCCCGCACTGAACAGAAGCCCGAAACGCCGCCCGTCGTCTGGCCGCGCAAAACCTATTCGCAACCGGATTGGGTCGCCTACGAAGCGGCGCAGGTGAACGAGAAAGACGAGTTCTTGGGTCTGCTTCACGACCTTTGCTCGCGCATCGAAGAGCCGGCGCGCCAAGGTCGCGGCCGCCGGCCCGTTCCGCTCGCCGACGCGGTGTACGCGGCCTGTCTCAAGGTCTTCACGACCCTTTCCGTTCGCCGGTTCATGAGCGACTTGCGGGAGGCCCACGAACGCGGCTTCCTGTCCCAAGTGCCGCACAATTGCCATATCAGCCGAACGCTGGAAAGCGACGACGTGACGCCGATCCTGGAATCGCTGATCGTTCTGAGCAGCCTACCGCTGAAAGCGATTGAAACCGAGTTCGCGGTAGATGCGACCGGCTTCTCAGCAAGCAAATTTGACCGTTGGTACTCTGAAAAGTATGGAAGGATGCAGAGCGAACATACTTGGGTCAAGGCCCATGCGATGACCGGCACGACCACGCACGTCGTTACCAGCGTCGTCATCCTCGACAAGAACTCCGCCGACGGGCCGCAGTTCCCGTCGCTGGTCAAGAAAACGGCAAGAAACTTCACGATCCGTCAGATGAGCGGCGACAAGGCTTATACATCCACGGAGAATTTTCAAATCACGGAGGACGTGGGCGGCGTCGCCTACCTGTCCTTCAAGCCGAACACGACCGCCGGCATCGGCGGCATCTACGAGCGCATGTTCCACCTGTTCAGCTTGCACAAGGAAGAGTATCTGAAAAAATACCATCGGCGTAGCAATATCGAGTCCGTCTTTTCCGCCGTCAAGCGGGTTTACGGCGACAGCGTGCGGAGCAAGACGCCGACCGCGATGAAGAATGAAGTGCTTGCTAAGCTGGTGTGCCACAACATAAGCCAACTGATACATTTGATGTATGAGTTGGGCATCGAACCGAATTTCGGCGACGCGCCGGCCGACGACGGCCCGGCCGTGCTGCCGTTTCGGATTCCCGGCTGAACCTGATTTTTGCATCAAATCGGCCGGTTGATGCAAAAATCGCCTTGAAAGATGATTAAAGCATCAAAGCCGCTGTCCGCCGCGTTTTCGCCGCTGGAATGCCGCAACTGCGGCCAGATCCCCACGCATGAATTCCCCCCCCGGGGATCGCATGAGTATGAGACTGGGAGCGATCCTCCTGATCGGCGGCTCCCTCGTCATCCTCGTGATCGTCATCGGCTTACTGATCGCGCTGAACGCGAAATGACCCCCGACTGCTTTGCCGCAATTTTGCGCTGGAAGCGCCGGCCGGATCGTTTACAATACGAAATGGATTGGGGGAGGATTTTCCCCCAGCCGCGCATCCGTTCTTCACCGGGGAAAGGAGTCCTCTCATGGCGAAGCCCCCATCCACCATTCGCATCGGCATCTACGGCGAAGACTATCCCGTCGGTCGGGAGCGGCACGGCTGCGGCCTGTGGCCGGCCGGCATCGCCGCCTCCGTGACGGCGTCGGAGGCCGTCCCCGTCGTCTTGCCCGAGCCGCGCGGCCGTTCGTGGGACGATCTCATGGACGGCGTGCATGGCCTCATCCTGGCCGGCCATGACGGCTCGACGCGCCGCCAGGCCGCCGAGGGCGAAAACCTCTGCGCCTGGTGCCATGACCACAAGCTGCCGATTCTCGGCATCGACCACGGCCTGCACATCCTCAACACCACGCACGGCGGCACGGTCTACTTCGATTTGCCGCGCGACCTGCCCGAGGCGCTGCAGCATCGCTGTCCGCCGGAACCCGGCCTGCGCCACGCCATCAACGTGCTGCCCGGCACGCAGCTGGCCGAGCTGTACGGCGAAGGCGAAGTGGTCGTCAACAGCGAGCATCGGCGGGCGGTGCAGCGCGCGGCCCGCGGCTTCCGGGTCAGCGCCCAGGCCCTGGACGGCGTGATCGAGGCGATCGAGGCCGACGACGGCAGCGAATGGTTCGCGCTGGGCGTCCAATGGCAGCCCGCATCCGCGACGGCGTCCGGATTGGACATCCAGGTGTTTCGCGGATTGGTCACAGCCTGCAGACGGCGCATGGGCGAAGTCGAGACGCCGGCGTACGCGGCGGCGTGATGAGAGATCGGTGAGCTGCGGCGCGGGTTCGGTCCATCGCCGTGGACGGAACCCGCGCCCTGTCGTCCCTTCTCATGGATCGTCGGGGACGCCTTCCCTTTTTCCGTTCCCGAATCTTCCATCCCCTCTGGACCATCGCCGTTCGGCGCGCTACGCTGGCAAGGTCTTTCATGGCATGGGATGTCCCGTCTCCTTAACCCGGTGGGGCCATGATCCTTCTCTGCCGTCCCCTCTCCGTAGCTTTCGGTCTGGCGATCGCACTCAGCGCCGCGATTTACGGGTATTGCCCCGCCGCGGAGGAGATCAAGCCGACCACGGGCGGCGTCGATTTCAACGGCGATCCGCTGCCGCCCGGCGCCATCGCTCGGATGGGGACCGTGCGGTTGCGGCATAACGGCATGGTCAACGCCGTTGCCTTCTTCCCTGACGGCAAAACCCTCGCTTCTGTGGGCGGCGATGGTTACGTCCGTTTGTGGGACGCAGACGGCCGGCCGCTCCGACAATTTCGCGTGGACGGATATTCGTCATGCCTTGCCGTACGCCCCGACGCCCGAACACTCGCCGTGCCCACCAGGGACGGTTGTTTCGTCGTGCTCGATGCAGACTCCGGCAAGGAACGCCTCCGCTGTGGAAAGGCGGAGGATGAAGCCGTGATAGCGCTCGCTTTTTCCCCAGACGGCAAGATCCTGGCGTCCGGGGCCAGGAAAGGAGCGATCCGGCTTTGGGACGCCGATTCGGGGAACTTGATGCATTCATCCGACGCTCACGCGTTTGGCGTCGGGGGCATCGCCTTCTCGCCCGATGGAAAGACGATGGCGTCTGCGAGCTGGGACCATACGGTTCGGGTCTGGGACATCGCCGACCGTAAAGAGCGGCTACGGCTGGAAGCGTTTCGGCAGAAGCCCGTTCGGAACAAGTTTTACGGGGGCCAGGCGATGTGCGTCGCCTTCGCGCCAGACGGCAAGACGCTCGCCGTCGGCACGGAGGGCGACTTTGGCGAAGGAACCGTGCGCCTTTTTAATGCGGCGAGCGGGGAATTGGTGCGCGAATTCGATGGATATGACAAGGAACGCAGTGTCCCCTCCGTGGCGTTTTCCCCCGACGGCCGACTGCTGGCGACAGGATGCGGGGATACCTCGATCCGACTTTGGGACATTGCGAGCAGCAAAATCCTCCATGAACTGGGCGGCAATTGTGCGGTATTGGTTTGCTTCTCGCCCGACGGCAAAACGCTGGCGTCCGGTGAGTCGTGGGACCGCGTTCGCTTGTGGGACGTGGCATCCGGAAAGGAGAAGCCTATCGCCGAAGGGTACGACGGACGAATCCTTTCGCTGGTTTACTCGCCGGACGGCCGAACATTGGCGACGAACGCGGACGATTTTCGCCTCTGGGAAGCGCGGACCGGCCGGCCGCTGCGTTCCTGGTCGGCGCCAACTCAAGGCGCATTCGGCGGAACTTTCGTGTGCGGCTCGGTGCGGTTCCTTGCGGGGGGCCGCGAGGTGGTCGGCGTGGCGAAGGGCAAATACCTCGCCGTATGGGAAGCGGCGACAGGGCGCGAACTCCGCCGCTACAGTCCGAATGAGGATAGCGTTGAAGGTTTCGCTGTGTCGCCAGACGGCCGAATTGTGGCAATGAAGTGTGCAGACAAAGGCAAGACCTTCGTCGCACTCTGGGATATTGAGAGCAATCGGGAGACAAAGAGAATTCCTGTAGGTGATCTCAGCGGCCTGCAGACAGATGAGCAAATCGCCTTCGCCCCGGACGGAAGGCTGCTGGCGGCGGCCGTCGGCCGGTCGATTTGGCTGATCGACGTGGTCCATGGGAAAGCGCTGCACGAATGTAAGGGCCGCACTTACGACGTAACCAGCGTGGCCTTCTCGCCTGACGGAGATCTGTTTGCATCCTGCGAGGAGGACGCTGATGAAGGATCGCGCGTAGGCGATCCGATCCTTCGACTGCATTTTTGGGACCCAGCAACAGGCGACGAACTTTTTAACATCGACGGCCGGGAAGGCGATTTTACTTCGGTGGTATTCTCGCCAGACGGAAGAACAATTGCCGCAGCCAATCAATCGGGCCTAATTCGCCTATGGGAAATAGCCACGGCGCAAGAAATCCTGCGCTTTGAACCAGACGCAGGCGGAAGCGGAACTATCGCCTTTGCTCCCAACGGCCGAACGCTGGCGTCGGGCCATTCCAATGGTACGGTCCTCATCTGGGACCTCCGGCCGGCCGACGCCGGAAAGCCGGACGCCGCCATTGATGAGAAGGAGCGCGAACGATTGTGGACGGCGCTGGCTACCGACGACGCCGCTGCGGCGTACCGCGCCGGCTGGGTCCTTTCCGACGATCCCGCGGCGACGGTCGCCTTCCTGGCTAAGCATCTGCATCCTCTCTCCGCCCACCAGATCGACCGACTGATCACTGACCTGGACGCCGACGCCTTCGACCGGCGCGAGGCGGCGAGCGCGGAGCTGGCCCGCCTGGGGAAGCAGGCCGGTCCAGCGCTTCGCAAGGCCGCCAAGGAGCCGGCGTCGGAGGAAGTCCGCTCGCGGGTGCAACGGCTGCTGGACCGGTTGGAGATGAAGCCGAAAGACGATCCGCAGAGACTGCGAGACCTTCGCGCGATCGGCGTGCTGGAGCGGATCGGGACGGCTGCCGCGCAGGATGTCCTCAAAGCAATGGCCGACGGCGCCGCGGAGGCGCCGCTCACCGTGCAGGCGAAGAAGGCGCTGGAGCGGGCGGCGCAACGCACCGCCGCCGCTCCGTAAATCGTCGGGCGGGACCGCGTCCCGATGAACGCCGCCCCGCCGATCATAAGCGTCACTCCTTGTTCACCGCCGCCAGCACCTTCATCACCAGCTGGTCCTCGAAATCCTTCGGGAACTGCTTGCCGTTGCCCAGCCGCACGAACACCAGGTCGAGGCTCGGCACGACGTAGCCGTGATTGTTGAGGGCGCCGGCCGTCTGCACCATGTCGCGCGGCGCGTCCTTGTGCCGCGGATAGACCCACCACTGGCCGCCGTACTCCGGCTTGATGTCCTGGCCCCTCCAGGCGAAGTCGTAGTAGCTCGCCGGCGCTAGGCGCTTGCCGGCCCACTCGCCCTTGTGCAGCGCCAGCCACAGGAAGCGGGCATGCTCGCGCGGCGTCGTCATCACGCCGCTGAAGCCCTGGCTGTACGGGCCGATCTTGCCGCCGCCGATCTCTTTCCACGTCACCTGGTTCATGCCGATCGGGTCGAAGATGCGGTCCTTCAAAAACGGCATCAGGTCCACGCCGGTCGCCCGGTGGAACAGCAGCACCAGGTGCGCCACGCCGGCATTGGAGTAATGGAATTCCTTGCCGGGGTCGGACTTGAGCTTGGCGAACG